>JAQBZS010000061.1 GCA_027622115.1 Planctomycetota bacterium
GGAGAACCGCACGTACGGTTCGGAGGGAGGGGCGGTCGAAACCAATCGACCGTTCCTACCCCTATCGACAAATCGATACCGCGAATTCATTCATCCATGCTGTCGTGAGCACAGCGTCCGAAATCCACGAACTCAATACCGGTTGATCCCCAACAGCGAGCTGAGCTGCGTCGAAGAAAAATCGAACGGGCCGAAACGGGGTTCCAGGGAAATTGCGATCCCCGCGTTGTTCTTGCTTTGGTCGTACGTGCCGCCGATGTGAACCAAGAAATCGGCTCCGACTCGCGTGATCGTAAATGTCTGGCCGCGATTCATTTGCTCGCCAAGATCGTACGCCGTGCCGGCCGTGGCCACCCATTTCGGCCCCATCGCATAGCTGAAACTGGCGGTCGCGATCTGGCTGTTTAGGCCCGCACCTTTCACTTGACGGATGCCCAAATACACGCTGCCTCGCGTGCTGCGCTGACTCAAGATGCCGGCACTCCACAGTTGCTGTGCGTTGTCGAAGAGGTCGTAGTTGGCGCTGCCCAGCAGCGACGTGCGATCGCCCACGTTCCAGCGATATTGACCGTACAGCAACCCGACGTCTTCGCCGAAGTTGTCGTCGTCGGCGTTGGGAAAGAAGGCCGCGCCGGTATCGAGCGTCATCCAATCCTTGATCCGCAAGCGATGCGGTGGACCAACCTTGGTTTGCAGCCGGTGACGCATGTTGAGACGCAGTACCTGCTGATCGTCGATCAACTCGTTGTACGGAACACTCACCAATCGATTCAGGCCCGCACGTTGCCCGTAAAACCGTGGTCCGAATTCGGCCGGCGTGGCTCCGCCAAACGTGTTCACGGCCGCTCGTTGGCGAAAACGTTCCTGAGCGTTGTCTTCGATCTCGTTGTACTGCGGGATCAGACTGAGATCGCGAGTCGAATCCGTGTAAGCGTATTCGCTGGACAACACGATCTTGTGGGCCAGCCCATTCAAGTTGAACACGCGGCTTTGAAGGAACGGATACGGCTTCCAGAACATGACGCTCGACCGCACGCCGACTCGACCGACGAACCGATCGATCGAGTTGCCGGTCATGTCTTCCGACCAATAATCCGCCGAGCCCATGACAAACGGAACCACACTCACAGGGCCGAAATGGAACGGTGCAGCCAGTTCGTGTCGCGTGGACAACACCGCCCCTTCGACGTCGGCCACATATGGCAGCGGAGCCACCGTCTGCCCGGACGCCGTGAGCAAGTCGCCTTGATGCAGTCGCCCATAGCCGGCGGTTGAATGCGACGTCCACGTGAGCAGTCCGCCGAACAGCGGCTCGCCCAGTGCGTACACATCGCCGCGCGGCAGCCATTCCGTCGTCGTTTCAAACTGATTGACCTGCGGCCGCCCCAACACACTCCAAGACAGGTTGCCCATGTCCTGCTTCAAGTTCAGGATGGTCTCGACATCTTTGCCTTCGTCGAAGCGTTGTTCGTCAAATTGTTCGAGGTAGTTGAGATCGCTGATCAAGCCGAACTCGGCTCGCAGCAGGGAATTGTACGGAAGTTCCTGACGATGCTCGAAGTCCGTGATTCCGCGAAAGTTTTCGGCCGGTTCAACGCGTCGGCGGTCGAGTCCCAGGTTGTCGGTGCCGTCGTCCTGGACCGAATACCCGTTGGCTCGGCCTTTGAACCGTCCCGGAATTCCGAACAAATGCGAGCCTTCATACTTGGTGCTCGTGCCTAACGCCGGCCCGCGTTTGCTCATGTAGTCCGCGTCCAAGTCCCAACTGATGCCGTCCGGAAGATCCAGGTCCATCAGCTTGGCGAGATTCCATCGTGTGCGGACTTGACTACCGAAAACGTTGTCGCGTTCATATCGCACGCTGCGAAGCGGGACGTTGGGATCTTCGGCGGGCATGCTCAACCGCGACCCATACAACAGCGGGAAGTCGTCGATGTAAAACGTGTTGTTGAGGCTGGTGATCCACGGGACGGCACGCGGCTCGTATTGGCCGGTTTCCGTATTCAACTGCAACTTGGGCTTACCCCATCCAGGGACCGGCAGACGGTGTTCGATAAACGCTTCGGACGCCTGCAATCGATAGCCCGGCTTACCCATGCGACTGGTGGTGGTCCAGGCGTTTCGTGCGTGAAACGTGTCGCGCGACAACTGTTTCAGGCGGTCGGCTCGGACCCGCAAATGTCCTTGCAATTCCGGCACGTACGTTTTCAGTTCGGCTTTAAGCAACAGCGCCTGTTCTTCTCGGGCGTCGTAAAACGCGCGAGCCGCACGCAGCACGGTCGTGCCCTGTCGCACGATGATGTTGCCGTCTAGATACAACTGAAACAGCGCATCGCGAGGTTGCAGTGATTCCGAGCGAAAGTCGTCGACCGGTGCGGTCCAGATGACGACGTTGTCCGCCGACATGTCGACCGTACCCGCGCCGAGTAGTCCGTCGACCAACACATTCACGCCGCCCGTGATGACCCAAATCTGTTCCGGCGGCGTGGCGTTTGTCGACGGAAACACCTTCACGTTGTACGGCACGGTGCTGCGGGGAAAGATGCGGACGCGGCGGAAGTCACCCGTCGGGGATTGGATTCGCACGGTTTGCGTGGCGGGTTCGCCGACGTCGTTGGACAACGAAGCCAGTTGCAAGCCGGACGTGGGGGCACTGTGGCTGATGGACGATTCTCGCAAGCGGTCGTGAGCCACCGACCGGCGTCGTTGTCGAGCCCGACGAAACACGCCGTCGTTTTCCGCATTTTGTTCCAGCAGGTCTTGAATCCGGAGTGTCACTTCGCCGCTGGTGACGAGTTCCGAAAACAGGCTACTGGCCGCTCGCGAGCCGTGGGGCTGAATGAATTCGGCATCGCGATCCAGATAGATCGCGAGTTGTTGCGTGGTGGCGTTGGGGCTCAAACCGAAGGGCAGCGAACCGCCGGCACTGTTGTCGATGCGACGGTTCCAGATAACGGCCTGCTGGGCTCGCAGTTGGGTTGCACCCTGCGTGATCACGCAGTCGCCTCGCAGCACGAGAATTCGCTCACCATCGTGGTCCCATTGAAACCCATAGCGAGCTTGAACGACGACCGGGGCCGAGCGTCCTGGAAGCGCCTCCGGCTCGACATCCCCCTGCAAGAATCCGCGCACTCCGATCGAGACAAGCGCCAAGCCGAGGGCGCACGCCAAGAATTTCGTTCGAGATGATCGAAGTGGGTTCAGCCCAGACACGGGCACTCCCGGGTCTCATCGTGGCGGTGGTCCGCGAAGATGTTGCGAAACAAAGCCGTGTGAGAAAAGGAGTTAGGAGTTGAGGGGGAGAGCGAGGCAACACAAATCGGCGACCGACGAAGTGAAAGTGATTCGGCCAGCCTGAAGGGGGCGGGAGTATAGGAGCGGTTCAAAAATCGAGTCAATAAGGGGTCTGGCGCCGCGGAATGCATGATCTAATTGGACATCGCACTTCGGCGTGAACGCCGCTCGTACCACAACTCTGAGATTTGTTGTTTTCTTGCGCGTATTTTCCACCACTGACCCTGTGTCAGTGGAGAAATGACTGACTTCTACTACTACCGAACGTCCCATGCTCGACCACGCCAACATGAAGTGGAATATGACCCAGAGTATGTGTTGGATTGTGTCGGCCCTCCGGGCCTGACCGGATCCGGTAGCAGAATCCGATTCAGGGCCGAAGGCCCGGCACAGCCTCTGCCGGGGCCGTGAGGCCCCGGTCGAATGCGATTCACGTCACGGGAAACTCCTTAAAGACCTGATCGACGAGTTCGTGGGCGGAATTTGCGTGACTATTGTATTCCAAGTCCATGATCTGCTCGGACGAGGGCTGTAACGTCCGCACGGACGGGTATTCACGACTTTCAACGTCCACGCGCCGCGCTGCATCGTCTGTCGCATCGTGTTGTCTTGAGGACGCGTCAGCCAATGACTCACGGAACTTCTCAACGTGGAGTGGCTCCATCGACTGGTCGGCCTCCGCAGCCAAGGATGCGATCAGCACGTTGAGTTCGGGCGTTTCAACGGCGGCGACATTCGCCGTCGAGAGGATCGTGAAGTCGTGAGCCGCACTCCAGACGCTGTCTCCGTCAATCGTGAAGACCTTGACCCACGCTCGATAATCGCCGGCCGCGAGTTGCTCGGTTGGGAGATACCAATTGGTCTGCAAGTTGGCTTGCCGCAGAATCTGCATTTCTCCCGTGCTGAGATTGTTGACCCAGAGGTCATAACGCGCCGTGTTTTCCACGGCCGTCCAGAAGAACGTCGGTTGACCGTTGGCGTGTAGGCTGGTGGGAGCCAGCAGTGTGGTCGGTTGCACGGCGACGCGCGTGACCTCGAAATCCAGGCCGGCGCTCCACGGGCTCGCTTCGTTCAGCTCGTTGAAGGCTTTCAACCAAGCTCGATACCGACCGACCGGCAACAACGTGGATGACGTATGAGACGTCGTCTTGATGAGCGGATTGCGGATGACTTGGGTTTGACCCGTGTCGAGATTGTTGACCCAGAGGTCGTATCGAAACGTACCTGCAACCGCGTCCCATCGAAACGTCGGGCTGGCGTCGGCGATGACGGAAGCGGGACCGGTCAGCACGGGTTGAGCCGGAGTGGGAACGTCGATTGTAAATCGAGCGAACGTGTAACCGCCTTTGGAATTGAAATCGTCGATGCCTCGGACGCCGAATCGATACGCGCCTTCGGCGAGCGGCGTGCTTGGCGTGAATTCCAGTCCCACGAATTGCTGATCGCGGAAGATCAGGATGTTCGCGGCATCCGTGATCTCGATGTCGAAGTGGGTGGCGTTTGCATCAGCCGTCCAAGTGATCGTGGGTGTGGCATCGGCGATGGTGCCCGCGCTCGACGTCAGCCGGGGGCGGCCCGGCACGATGTTGGTCACCGTCAAGTTTCGACCGCCACTCCAGGCGCTCGCGGTTCCCGCAACGCTGAAGGCTCGCACCCAGACGCGGAATTCGGTCGTGGTCGCCGGGACTTGCGGGAACGTGAAGACGTTGGTGGCGACGTTGGCGTCTCGCAGAAATTCCACGCCATTGGTGACGTCGCGAATCGACACATCCCACCGGACGGCCTTGGCGTCGGCGGTCCAGCCAATCGTCGGCGTACGATCGCCCACGCGTGCTCCGGGCAACACATTGATGACCGGCGGCGCGGGTGGGCTCGTGTCTGGAACGAAGGGGAAGGCGTTGACGGACTGAACCGGCAACTCGGCAATGGGCAACTGCGGAGCCTCGCCGGATTGATCGACGATCCACACATGGCTTGAGGACGTTTCGCCGTCGGTTGCCGAGATGGTGACGGCGAGCGCGACTTGTGTGTTGTTGGTTCTGGCGACCGTCAATTGGCTTTCGGTCAGGGTGGTCAATGCCGCGACGCGTTGTTGGCCGGCGCGGTACAGCAGTGAAGGATCGTCATAGTGGGTTGAGTCAAACGCGGCGATCAAGCTGCCCGTCGCCGAATTGCCGCCATCCCAGGCATACAGGCCGCCGTTCGGAGTCACAAAATACCACCGTGATTCGTTGCCGCGCAGCCACTTCTCGTTGCGGAAACCGAGGTTCGTGTGGAAGTTGCCATTGGTGTGCAGGCCGAGCCGCGCGTCCCAATATGCGGCCAGAGTTGTCACGTCGGCCGTGACTTCCACGGCATCGCCGTCCGGGTCCGTCGCCGAGAAGCCGACGGTGTATTGCACGGCGTCCGAGGTCCACGGACCCGAGACGACCAACACCGGTGGCTGATTCACGGTTCCGGTCGGCGGATTCGTGGAACTGGTTGCAGCGGACGGCGGGACGAAATTGCCCACCACCGGCACGACGACCCCACGACCGAACACGAACAAGCGGTCCCTGCCAAACGGCTCGGGCGAGAACTCGTGGTCCAACGCGTTGACGGTCCCCGCCGCGGCCTGCGATGCGTCCGACACCAGCACGTACCACTCGGCCATGTCCGCCGCAACGCCGTCTTGATCGGGGACGGTCAGCCCGATGTCGTCGATGCCGTCTAGGTTGAAGTCGCCCGCGAACGGTCGCTCCGATACGCCGGAAAAACCAAGCTGGATGGTGTCGTTGGCGTTGCCGTTCAGGACACCGCCCGTGGCCGTCGTCAGGTTGAATTGGAATGTGTTCGACGACGTGTCGTAGGTGGCCAAGTCGTCGAGTCCGTCGCCATCGAAGTCGCCCACGATCGGACGGCCCCGCATATTGCCCGTGAACGAGCGGTCGCCCGGGCCGAGGTTGTTGTCGCCGTTGGTGTCCAAATACCAGCGGGTGCCGTCGAACACGCCGATTTCGTCGCCGGGATGGGCCGCATTGAAGTTGCCCGAAATCGGCAGGCCGTTGACTTGCCAGATACTGTCGGCTCGGTAATCGATCAATCCGTCATCGTTGAAATCGAGCAGCCAGCGGAACACGTTGTTGACTCGCCCGTAAGCCCCGACGCGATCGAAGCCGTTGTTGCCCGTGGCGGACGCGGGTCGGAATTGGCCGGCGAACATCGTGTCCGTCGTGACGCCAAGATTGAACGTGACGTCTCGATTGGCTTCACCGCTTTCACCGGGGTCAAAGATGAAGTTGTTGTTCAAGTCGATCGACACGCTGCCTTGGCCGGCAATGCCCAGGTCGACCGTGCTGTCGATCGTGAATTGGAACGTCAGCACGTCGCCGGATTCGGTGAGGTCCAAGCGATTGCCTGCGGGATCGAGCAGCGTGTTGGAGATCCGCAACGTGTAAGCGTCGTCAGCCAAGGGGCGGTCGAATCGCAATTGGACGTCCCGTGTGGCCGGCAACCCGGCAAACACGGTCGACGAAACGATGTTGACCGAACTGACCGGAACCACGCCGCCGGATTGACCCACCAGTTGGAACGCGGATGGTTTCAGCAACGAAGTCGCAACGGCCGCGTGTTGAAAACGAAGCGAGCGTTCTGGGCCGTCTTGAAACGTCAACGCCAACGCATCGACGCGCGGTGTGGGCGATGTCGCAGTTTGTCCGGTCAGATTGAATTCGGGACTGCCCGCGATGCCGATGCGGCTGACGCTCGGGCCGACGGTGTCGATCATGATTTCCAGAGTCGCCGGAGCACTGACGTTGCCGGCCACGTCTTGAGCCGTGGCCGTGATCAAACGCGTGCCGTCCAACACGAACAGGTCCGGGTGGTTCAGATCGAGCTGTCCAGGTGCCTGCCAATCACCGGTGTTGCCGCCTGAATTCACGGACGCTTCGCCGTAGGCAATCCCGTTGGCGAACACGCGGATTGACGAAGGAGACTCGGCCGTGCCCACAAAGCCCGTGGTGCTGGCACTCGTGATGCGGTCGGTGAATGTGGCGGGTTGGCCGACAACACCGGTGTCGGTTCGCGATGGATCGATGGCGAGCGTCGGCGCGGCGGGCGCTGTGGTGTCGATCGTGATTTGCAGCGACGGCGAGAATTGCGAGCGGCCCGTCGCGGGCGTGGGGTTGCCACTTGTATCGCCTTGACGGTCGAAGATTTGCACGGCCGCCGCGACCAGGTATTGGCCCTGCGGCAGCGCGGCGGACGGAGTGAATTCGAACAGTGCGGAACTGGAATTGAGCCGATTCGCGAAGCCGCTGGTGATGGCTCCGGTGACGCGGTTCGTGATGTGGACTCGCACCGCCGCACCCGATGTGAGGCCCGTGGTTGCTTCGCCGGCGCTGAGAATGTGAATGCCGGCGGTTTCGCACGCCGTCAGGTCCGCCTGGATTTGGAACGTGGGCGTGGTGTCGAAGGTGATGTTGTCGCGATCGCTGATGCCGGTATCGCTGGCGGCGATTAAGTCGACACCGCCGGGTACGGGTGCCGGGATGCCTTGGAATTGCACGTCGAACGGATTCGTGCTGCCGACCGGCCCGGTGACGGTGACGAAGTAGGCTTCGGCAGCCACCGCCGGGATGATGACTCGTTCGTCATCCGTGACGGTCAACGATTGGCCCAACAGGTTGCCGTTGCGATCGAAGACGTGCAGTTGCAAGTCGTCATTCGCATGATCAAACAAGGCATCGACAATCAGTTTGCCGGTGTCGCGGGCGACGAACCGCAAGCGGTCGTCGTTGATGATGACGCCCAGTCCTTGCGAATCGCCGATCAACACGTTTCGGCCACCGGCGTTCAAACCGGAGAGGTTCACGTAAAACGTCTCGTCCAATTCCAGCGTCGAGTCCGTTCGCACCGAGACGTCGATGGTTTTAGTCTCTCGCGCGTTGCCGCTGAAGTTGAGTGTTCCGCTGTTGGCCACATAGTCGGCGTTGAACAGCGTCGCGCTGCCGTCCGCCGTGGCGAAGTCGATGGACACCGGCGCGTCGACGGCAGCATCCAGCGTCACCGTAAATGTAAACGTGGTGGTGCCGCTGTTGCCTTCGATTCGCTGGACGTCGTTGATCCACAAACGAGCGGTGTCGTCGTTGATGATGCTGCCGATGCCTCGACCATCGCCGATCGAAACGTCGCGACCACTCGCTTTGGGCTGTAACAGATCGACGAAGAACTGTTCGTTGAGTTCGACTTTTCGATCATTGTAAACAGTCACGTTGACCGTCCGCGTTTCACCGGCGGCACCGCTCAAGTTCACGGTCGTCAGTCGCTTGCCGTAATCGCGATCCAACAGCGTGGCCGTGTCGTCGCTGGTGGCGAAGTCGACCGACACCGGCACGTCGACCGCCTGATCGAGAGTGATCGTGAACGTGAAGATGCCGCCGTCGCTGCCGGACACATCGTTCACCGACAGCGTGGCCGAGTCATCATTGACGATCGTCCCAGTGCCGCGCGGTCGACTGATCGACACGTCGCGCCCCATCGCCGTCACGCTGCTCAGGTCAACGAAGAAGGTTTCGTTAAGTTCCACCGTCGAGTCTTCCAGGATCGAAACGGTCACCAACTGGGTTTCGCCGGCATTGCCCAAGAAATTCAGCGAGCCGACGCCCGCGGTGTAGTCGGATGAGTTGGCCGTCCCGTCGGCGGTGTTGAAGATCACGGTGATCGGAGCATCCACCGCGGAATCCAGCGTGACGGTGAACGTCATGTTGCCGGCGGCTTCGTTTTGGCTCACGTCGTTGATCGACAATGCGGCGCTGTCGTCATTGGCGATGGTGCCCGTACCGGTCGTGGCCGAAATGTCGTTGATCCAGAACGGCGGAATGATGAGATCGACCAAGAAGGTTTCGTCGAGTTCCACGACTTGATCGCCGTTGACGTCGATGTTCAGCGTCTGCACTTCACCCGCGAGGCCGACAAAGCTGATCAACGATGCGAACGGTAACAAGTAGTCGCTGCCGTCGGTCGTGACGTCGGTGGTGATAGGGCTCACCACGAGTCCGCCTTGGACGCCGTTGGACAAGGTCACGTCGAATGAAAACGTGGTGGTCCCCGCATCGGTTTCAACGGCAGTTACATTCCCGACCGTGAGCACGGCCGAGTCATCATTCAAGATCGTGCCGGTCGCTCCGACGAGCGAGATATCATCGGCGGCCGTGGGGTCGATGTTCATCAATGGATCGAAGCCCACGCCGAATGTCTCGTCCATTTCGACAACTTCGTCGCCGAATACGCTTACTTCGAATGTTTGAATTTCGCCTGCATTGCCGACAAACGTGATTGGACTTGGTAACCCGAGCAGGAAGTCGCTGCCGTTCGCGGCCGATCCGTCTGTCGTATTGGGAAAGAAGTCGAACCCATCCTGGACGGCATTGGACAACGTTGAAGTGAAAGTGAAGGTGGTCAACCCCCCATCGGTTTCCAACGCGGACACATCGGCGATGGTGAGCGTCGCGGTGTCGTCGTTGGTGATCGTGCCGGTTCCGTTGATCGCCGTGATATCGTCGGCGGCAGTTGGATCGATGGCGGAAAACGCGCCAAGAATCACCGCGAGAGTTTCGTTCGCTTCGACGATCGTGTCGCCGTTGAGCGTGACGGTGAATGTCTGCGTTTCACCGCTCGTACCGGCGAAGATCAACGTCCCGGTGTTGGCGGCATAGTCCGACGCGGCGGCGACCGCCGTACCGTCAGCCGTAGCCGCTGCGATTTGGAATCCGCCCTCCACAGCGTTGGAGAGTGCCACATTGAATGTCAGCAACGTCGTCCCCAAGTTGGTTTCGATCGTGTTCGCGTCTTGCACAATCAGCGTGGCCGTGTCGTCGTTGGTGATCGTGCCGGTCCCGGCGATGGCCGTGACGTCGCCAATCCAGAATGGCGGAATGACCAGATCCACGAGGAACGTTTCGTCCGCTTCGACAACCGTGTTGCCGTTGACCATCACGTCGATGGTCTGCACTTCGCCGGCCGTTCCCGCAAAGCTGAGCAATGTCGCGGCGTGGCCGACGTAGTCGACGCCCGCAATTGCCGTGACATCACTGGTGTTGACGTCCACGTCGATCCCACCCTGCACGGCGTGCGAGAGCGTGACGTTGAACGAAAACGTCGTCGTTCCCACATTGGTTTCATTGGCCGTCACGTTACTCACGGTGAGCGTCGCCGAGTCATCGTTTTGAATCGTCCCGGTGGCACCGGTCAACGTGATGTCGTCGGCAGCCGTGGGATCGATACTTGTCAACGCGTTGAAGCCCACACCGAACGTCTCGTCCAATTCCACGATTTCGTCGCCGTTGACGGTGACTTGAAACGTCTGCGTTTCACCCGCGCCACCGGCAAACGTCAGCGGTCCACTGGGCACGGAAACGAAGTCGCCATCCGCCACCGTCGCTGACCCGTCCGACGTGTTGGGCATGACATCGAAGCCGCCTTGGACGGCGTTCGACAGCGTGGCCGTAAACGTGAAGGTGGTCGTCCCCGCATCGGTTTCCAAGTCGGCCAAATTCGCGATCGTCAGCGTGGCCGCGTCGTCATTCGTGATCGTGCCGGTGCCGTTAATCGTGGAGATGTCGTCCGCGGCGGTCGGATCGATGGCGGAAAATGCTCCGAGGATCAGTGCAAACGTTTCGTCCGCTTCGACAATCGTGTCGCCGTTCAGCGTGACCGCGAACATCTGCGTTTCACCGCTCGTTCCGGCGAAGATCAACGTCCCACTGTTGGCGACATAATCCGACGTCGCGGCGACAGCCGTTCCGTCAGCGGTGGCCGCAGCGACTTGGAAACCGCCCTGGACATCGTTGGAGAGTGCGACGTTGAACGTTAGCACGGTCGTTCCGGAGTTGGTTTCGATCGTGTTCGCGTCTTGCACAATCAGCGTGGCCGTGTCGTCGTTGGTAATCGTGCCCGTTCCGGCGATGGCCGTAACGACGCTGGCAAAATCGGGGGGGGATGACCAAATCCACGAGAAACGTCTCGTCCGCTTCGACAACCGTGTCGCCGTTGACGACCACGTCGATCGACTGCACTTCGCCAACCGTTCCCGCGAAGCTGAGCAACGTTGCCACGTGCGCGACATAGTCCAAACCAGCAGTCGCCGTGGCATCGCTGGTGTTGACGTCCACGTCGATCCCGTCCTGCACCGCGTGCGACAGCGTGACATTGAACGAAAACGTCGTCGTTCCCGCATCGGTTTCGAATGCCGTCATGTCACTCACGGTGAGCGTGGCCGAGTCATCGTTCTGAATCGTCCCGGTGGCACCGGTCAAGGTGATGTCGTCGGCGGCCGTGGGATCGATGGCGGTCAACGCGTTGAAGCCCACGAGAAACGTCTCGTTGGATTCCACGATTTCGTCACCGTTGACGGTGACTTGAAACGTCTGCGTTTCACCCGCGCTCCCGGCAAACGTCAACGGGCCGCTGGGAACGGAAACGAAGTCACCACTCGCCACGGTGGCGGTATCGTCCGCCGTGTTGGGCATCACTTGAAAGCCGCCTTGCACGGCGTTGGACAGCGTTGCCGTAAACGTGAATGTGGTTGGTCCCGCGTCCGTTTCGAACTCGGACAGATTGGCGATGGTCAGCGTGGCCGTGTCGTCGTTGGTGATCGTGCCGGTGCCGCCGGTGCTGGTGATGTCGTCCGCTGCCGTGGCATCAATGGCCGTCAACGCTCCGAGAGTCACCGAGAATGTTTCGTCGGCTTCCACGACAGTATCGCCGTTCAACGTGACAGTGAACGGCACTGATTCACCGCTCGAACCCGAGAAGGTCAGCGTATCGCTATTGGCCACGTAGTCGGCTGCCGCCGAAACCGCCGTCCCGTCGAGCGTCGCCACCGCGACTTGAAATCCGCCTTGAACATCGTTCGACAACACCACGTTGAACGTCAGCGATGTCGTGCCGGCATCGGTTTCCACCGTCGACAAGTTCGCCACCGTGAGTGTCGCCGTGTCGTCGTTGGTGATCGTGCCGGTGCCGTTCGACGTCGTGATGTCGTCGGCTGCGGTCGCGTCGATCGCAGACAGCGCGCCCAGCAGGACCGCAAACGTCTCGTCGGCTTCCACGATCGTGTCGCCGTTGACGGTGACTGCGAATGTCTGCACTTCGTTGGTGGTGCCGGCAAACGTTAGCGTTGAGCCCGTGTTGGCCGCGTAGTCGCTGTTCGCCACGGTGGCTGTTCCGTCGGCAGTGTCGATGGGCACCGTGAATCCGCCTTGCACAGCGTTCGATAGGACCACGTTGAATGTGAATGTCGTGGTTCCCGCGTTCGTCTCCAAAGCCGTCAGATTTTGAACGGTGAGCGTGGCCGTGTTGTCGTTGGTGATCGTGTAGGTGTGCGTGCCTTGAGCCGTGAGGTCCGAGTTCGCGTCGCTGATCGTCACGTTGGCGCTCGGATTGGCCAGTGTCAGTTCAATCGTTTCATCGGCTTCGACGATGCCGTCGCTGATGATCGCCAAGTTGATTGGAACGGCCGTGCCGACGGTGCCGTCATAAGTCGCGGCGGGGATGTTGACCATGACGGTATTCGTGAAGTCCGCTCCCGTCGCCGTGCCGCCGGTAACATTGACATCGATCGTCTGAGCTGTGGGCACGATGCCGTTGATCAACAACACCGGAATGTTGCCACCGGTGGACTCCACGTCGCTCGCCGTCGCAACACTGAACTCGACCGGAATCCGCGTGATTTCGACCGAGCCGATATCGACGATCGTGTTGAAGACTCGCGTTTCGCCGCGTTGGTCCGTGAGTGCTCCCGGTGAGACGTTGGCGTTGAGTCCCGCGTTGACCGCTCGACTGCCGGGCAGCAGGTCGTGAGTCAACGTCGGTCCGCCGTAGTCCGCCAACACGTCCAGATTCGGATCGCCGTTGTTGGCAATAATCGCGGTCGCCGGTACGGCATTGGCACCTCCGGAATTGGCTTCCACGATGTTGCTCGTACTGCCGCCAATGGTGCCGCCATCGTTGAAAGCGTCCGACGTAGCCGACGGTGTGTCCGCCAAGATCGAGTTGTGCAAGGTCAGCGTTGCCGTGCCCGCGGATTGCAGGTTGTAGATCGCGCCGCCTTCCGCTTCGCCACTGACCGAGCCCGTCCCGGACGACGCTCCCGCCAGCGCGTCGTTGCTCGCAAACGTGCTGTCGAACACGGTCACGGTGCCGTCGAGATTAAACAGCCCGCCGCCGAATCCGCTGCCGGCACCGGCTCCAATTCCCAACACGTTCGGTGAGTCGCCGCCAGACGCCGAGTTCCCGGAAAACGTCGAGTTGATAATCGTGACCGTTCCGGCTCGATTGAAGACCCCGCCGCCGAACCCGCCGCCCGCTCCGCCCGCGTTGCTGTTCCCCCCGCCGGCACCGAATCCGCCGACGGCACCCGCACTGTCTCGCACGCTTCCGCCACCGCCACCGAAGCCACCCGCACCGGCCGTCGCTCCGAATCCACCGCCACCACCACCGCCGCCGAATCCACCGATTCCGCCGTTGCCGGCACTCGGACCACTGACGTCGAAGTCGCCGCCGCCGCCGCCGCCGCCATCACCCGTGGCATTCGTTCCAGCCGCTCCGCCGGACGCTCCACCGGTGCCGCCGTTAGGCCCACCACCATCGCCACCAGGAACAGCGATACCAGATGCGTTCCCACCATCCTCGCCGCCACCACCGCC
>JAQBZS010000062.1 GCA_027622115.1 Planctomycetota bacterium
TCCGCGCCGCTGCCGTGTATTGCAGCGATGGTCGGTTGGGGGATCAGTTCGACGACCTGATGCACAATGCCCTGAAGTTGCCGCGATACGATCGTCTGGCCGTCCCCGGAGGCGCGGCGTGCCTCGCCAGTCATTTCGACACGTATCGCGAGGAAGAGGGCGTCACCGAACAGTTGCGATTCTTGATCAATGTGCATGTTCTCAAGCGAGTGGTCTTGATCGCCCATGAAGACTGCGCATTCTATACGGAGCGGCTGCGAGTTTCTCCGCTGCAACTGGAGTCACAACAACACGACGACATGAAACGAGCGATCGCACGCGTTCGTTCGATCGGCCCAAGTCTGATCGTCGATGCGTTCTTCGCGCGGAAGAACTGGGACGGGGCGATCCACTTCGAATCCGTCGAGCCGTGGTGACGGTCGGTTTCGCTGAGGTGATTGATCGTCGCGTTATGGCAAAATGTGATGGGTTATTTGTGTGACGTGTGCGGAAATTGGGGTCGCGCGTCCACAGATGTCGGGATGCTGAACCCAACCGCAATCCCATGATGCAGTGGTCACGAGCGAGTTTTTTTCATCTGTGATGTGAACAAGTCCCCCGCGACGTGGGACGGATCTGGACTCGCACTGCAAGGACCAGCGCAAATGGCCTGCAACCTCCGCTCGGCGCCATTGCAGGACTTTTCTCGATGCGGCGAATTTCGTACACATCAGTTCGGATCGTACTACACGCAGCCGGAGGCGACGGTTTTACTTGAGATCCGCGTCGGTCTAACTTAGTTTCTGAATTTTCGCATCGATGCGGATACGACCGTTGCGACAAGGACGCAAATTGACAGGTGATCGGAATGAATCGGTTATTTGATTTTGAACAATGGAATCAGTTCAAGGAGACGTTTTGCGAGGAGTACGTTGTCCTCAAGCTTTACTTGTTCCTCACGTTCGTTGCTTTTCCTTTGATCTACGTGATTCTCGATCTCATTGTTATCGAAAAGTCTCATGTTGGTGAAGCCGTCTACTTTTCCGTCATCACGATAACGACGACCGGCTACGGAGACATTCAACCCACGTTCAGCGCGAAGCGATTCGTTGCAGCAACTGAGGCACTGTCCGGTGTTTTGATTCTCGGCGTGTATCTTGCGAGCCGATTGGGGAGGCGAAGTGTAGAGCCAGCAAGCGACGAAGAAGAAACCGAGTGCGAAAATGAATCCACCGGTAACTCACCCTCTTGACGATGCTTTCGTGGGGGCTTGGCCCCTTGTGCGAGTTTTGGGCGGCGGATTTAGCAGATTTGCCGATCCGCTCACCACGTAATGTGCTCCACACGTACCGGCGACAATGCAGGACAGGATGAGCATCCATCGTTCCATCGTTTCTCCGAAGAAATAGACGAGAAACGCGACGACGAGCACGGTGACAAGGGAAATGTTCATTTCACGTGTGTTTTTCATGCGGTCCTTTCCAGGATGAGGAGGATCGAACCGTCTGTGGTTTTGGGTGACTGAAGCAGGCGCACCTTCAAAGGTAGTTCCGCCCCGTGCTTCATGCTGAATGTTCTTGTTGGAGTCGAGTGGTTGCGGCGCTTGTGGATGTGACATGAATTGATTTCCCTGTCGTAACGGTTCTGCGGGTCCATCCAGCGTTTTGTGGCCGACTGCGAGCGATTCTACGCGTCGGTCGGGTCCAACACCAACCGTGATAGCTAAATGCAACCTGATCGTCCGCCGCCGAATCCGAGGAACCCCGTGGCATTGGATTAACGATTCAAAACGTAGTTGCGGTCACGCAAACGTCTACTTGTGCCGCAAGTTCCGGCATTCGACGTGCTGCGGGACATGAACTCGGGGGCACGGTTCAGCAACTTTCGTTGCAGGAGATATCCTGTGCCGCCGAGATTCCAGCCCATGCCATTCAAAAGCGGAATCGTTGCTGATCCCCAGTGTCGTCGTATGATGCGGCCCCTCGAATCGACTTGGCAGGACGGACAGCATGTATCGCGTGACTCAGGAAATTGACTTCTGCTACGGCCACAGACTCATCAATCACGCCGGGCGTTGCCGCCATCTGCACGGGCACAACGGCCGAGCCGTGGTCGTGGTCGCCGGCGAGGAACTCGATCATCGCGGCATGCTGATCGATTTCACCGACATCAAGAAAGCGCTCCGGACGTGGATCGACGACACACTCGATCACCGTTTGATCCTGTGCAAGGACGATCCCGCGGTCCCGATTCTTGAAGAACGCGGAGAAGTGCTTTACGTGGTTGACGACAATCCCACCGCCGAATGCATCGCTCGATTGATCTTTGAAAAGGGCGTGGAGTGCGGGTTGTCGGTGACGGAGGTGTCGCTGTGGGAGACGCCCCAATCGTGTGCCACCTATTCGAAGCCAAAGTGAAACACGCTGCCTTGCTGCCATCGATTGTTCGCCCAAGACACCCGAACCCAGCCATCCAGACGTACTCGAACAGCATCGGAAACGAACCCATGAAGCATCCCGGAGTTTGGAGTCTTGTTGGTCCAGCGATCGCGGTGGCAACGCTGATGCCGGATGCCGTGCAGGCGCAGGGGCTTGAGTATGTCACGTCGCACTACACCAAATACGAGTACCGGATCCCGATGCGGGACGGTAAGCGACTCTTCACATCGGTCTATGTCCCCAAGGATGATTCGCAGAAATACCCGCTGCTGATGAAGCGCACGCCCTACAGCGTGCGGCCCTATGGCGCGGACCAGTATCCGAACGATCTCAGCCCGTCTCCGTTGTTCGGCAAAGCGGGATACATCTTCGTCTATCAGGACGTGCGCGGTCGGTGGATGTCCGAGGGCGAATTCGTCCAAATGCGACCCCACCGCCCGAACAAGACCACCAAGACCGAGTTCGACGAGAGCACCGACACGTGGGACACCGTCGAATGGTTGCTCAAACGAGTGCGTGGTCATAACGGCCGAGTCGGCATCGCGGGCATCTCGTATCCCGGCTTTTACACGGCGGCGGGAATCATCGACTCGCACCCGGCCATCAAGGCGGCATCGCCACAAGCGCCCGTCAATGACTGGTTCATCGGCGACGACTGGCACCACAACGGAGCCTTTTTCTTGGCTCACATGTTCAACTGGATGTCTCGCAGCGGACGTGCTCGGCCGGAACCGACCAAGAAGTTCCCGCGAGCCACGTTCGACTACGGCACGCCCGACGGCTTCGAATTCTATCGCCGCATCCAGACGCTGTCCGAGATCGACGCGAAGTACTTGAAAGGCGACGTTCCGTTTTGGATCGAGACAATGCGGCATGGCAGCTACGACGAATTCTGGAAGTCGCGCAACATCCGGCCGCATTTGAAGAACGTCAAACCCGCCGTGATGACGGTGGGTGGTTGGTTCGATGCGGAGAATCTGTTCGGAGCGCTCGAAACGTATAAGTCCATCGAAGCCCGCAATCCGCAAACCGTCAACACGTTGGTCATGGGGCCGTGGCGTCACGGCGGCTGGGCGAACGGTGAAGGCTCGTTCTTCGGAGACATCCCCTTCAATTCGAAGACGTCCGAATTCTATCGCGATCACATCGAGTTGCCCTTCTTCGAGCGGCATCTCAAGGACAAGGAATCTGCGGCACATCCTGAAGCTTGGGTCTTCGAGATGGGCACCAATCAATGGCGTAAATACGACAACTGGCCGCCTGCGGAAGCTCGATCCAAGTCGTTGTATTTCCACGCGGGCGAGCAACTGTCGTTCAACCCGCCGACCGCAAATGCCGATCAGCCGGCCTTCGACGAGTACGTCAGCAACCCGGCGAAACCGGTGCCGTACATGGGCGAAATCGTGACCGGCATGCAGGCCGAATACATGATCGCCGATCAGCGTTTCGCTGCACGGCGTCCGGATGTGCTGGTCTATCAGACCGTCGAATTGGCGGAAGACGTGACGCTCGTCGGTCCGATCGAGGTCGAATTGACCGTGTCGACATCCGGCACGGACAGCGATTGGATCGTGAAGCTGATCGATGTCTACCCCGACGATTACCCAGACGCCAAAGTGAATCCGAAAGAAGTTCGCATGGGTGGTTATCAACAACTCGTGCGAGGCGACGTGATTCGCGGCAAGTTCCGCAAGAGTTTCGAAAAGCCCGAGCCGTTCGAACCGGGCCAGCCGTCGCTCGTGCGGTTCACGATGCCCGACACGTACCACTGCTTCCGTTCCGGCCACCGCATCATGGTGCAGGTCCAAAGCTCATGGTTTCCCTTGGTGGATCGCAACCCGCAAAAGTTCTGCGACATTTTCCAAGCGAAGGCGGCGGACTATCAATCGGCCACGCAGCGAGTCTTCCGATCGCCGAAAACGGCTTCTCGTTTGACGGTGCGGGTACTGCCGTAATCGCTAACGTCCGTCGCTCAACACGTTATTTACACCCAAGCGTACGGCAGCCCACGGCAGAGCTTTCGTTGACTCCGAAGGTCGTCGAGGAAGACCTCCCGGCGGCTATCGTTCGATGCCGTCATCGAACATCAGTTTCACGATCGCGAATCGGTCGATCACGGCGAGAGCGATACTGGCGTCTTGATCGAACATCAGCATGGCTCGGGTGGGGCCGAGGTCGAGTTCCGGGGTCAAATTCTTAAGCGACAACGAATACTCCGCGCGGGGGGCACTCTCCGACTTCGTCAGTTCCCGGTCCAAATCCATGCACAGCTTCGCGAATGCGTCCCATTGCTGCCGATCATGTGGCGCCTGCAACAGTTCGGCCAACTGCGAATTGAATCGCTTCACACAAAGAGAATTCGTCAATTCTCCGACCGCCCCGCCTCGCAATTCGGTCAGATAAATCTGCTTGTCCTTGCCGTCCGCGCCCACAAACAAATAGTAGTCGCCAGCCTTGAGTTCACCGAATTCCGCGATGACGAGTCCATCGTTCTTGTGAGTCGCCTGTTTCAACGTGGGCGAGACTTTCGCCACGCGGCTTGCGAGTCGGTTGGTGCCTTTGGCCGTCAACCACTCCATGAATGCGTCTTGGGTCTCTCGACATGCAAACGGGTCCGAGCGTGATTTCCCTTGTTTGAAGGCTTCCAAGATTTCGCCAATCGTCTCCAGCAGAGCCGCGACGTTGAGCGGCTGAGTCGCGAATTCCTCAATCACGCGTAGCTTGATCGACAGCATCAACAGCTCGCGATTCACGGCGTCCAATACCACTTGGTCCTCGATGTCCGCGTCATCGAGTGTTGGCGATTCGCGCAAGAGTTGACTGAGAACGAGCCTGGATTCCGCCAGCTCCGAGCGTTCGTCGTTGGAGCGGGCCGTCTTGTGGAGTTCCATCGCGTCGATGATCGGCCGGTCTTTCCAGTGTTTGCGAAACTTGGCCAGCCGCAACAACCGATCCACTTCGTCCACCCGCGCCTTGACGCCATCGACACCGGACTGCCGATCGTATTTGCCGAGTCCCGCGATGCACGCGTCGTAGTCTTTTGCCTGGAGATTCGCGGCTGCCTGTTGAACCACATCGATCGCAGTCAGTTCCGCTTCGATCCCGGCTTTCCGTTGCGACACAAAGTCTCGCACGGAACCGGCGTTGGGTGCCGACGTCAGGAATCCGTCCAAACGGTCCAAAACCTTCTGCAAGTCTTCTTTCGAAGAAGGCCCTTGCGGACGTTGCTCGAGGTTGCCGATCGCTCGATACGAGATCGCAACGTCGTGACTTTCTTTCGCGGCGGCATAGGCAGCGGCGACGTCTTTCATCCAGTGTAGATCGGAATCGGTCGGCAGCGGTCGTTCGTCCCGCTTGTCTGGGCTCAGCAAGTCACGATCGATCAACGGTTCGATAAACCCCGCGCGGTAGGCGTCGACGTTTTCCGCGTGAGTGTCGGCGAATGTGCGGATTCTTTCGGGTTCGGGCAAGTCGGGTTGCGCGTCGGGCGTCGCGTCGGTCGCTCCAAAGAACGACGCGATAGTCACGGCCGCAATCGGCAGGAATCCAGTCACCAGCAACATCGCCTTCATCGGTCAGCCTCTTCCAGTCGCGTTGGTCGCGTCAGAACCGCGCGGTCGCAAACGAGCATCGCCGATTCAGCGTAACTCAACCCGTCGCGCATGCGATAGCAATACCGCGTGTTGCGTCCGCCGTGGTCGGTTTTCTGACTCCCGCCTCTTCCGCTTGTCTCGAAGAAGCACGATTCGTATTCATCATTTTGAGCACGACGGCTAGAGTCCGGTCGGACCAAGTCTGGGACACTTCAAGGATGATGTCATGCGACAAGCAATTCTTCAGCACGCGCGATTCCGGCAGCCGGTTTTGACAGCCGTTATCTGCTGCTTGTGTGTTTCTCAGTCGATTGCCGACGACGCACCAAAACGTCCGTTTATCGTCGGATCCGTCCGCAGTTTGGAATCGGTTCGAGACAACATCCAGCAGATCTTCGACTCCGCCGGTTGTCCGGAGAAGGCTCGTACGCTGGAGGCGTTGGCGCTACTGGCAACGGCCGGACGGGGCGCGGAAGGGATTGACACAACTCGTCCGTGCGGATTCGCATTCGATGTCGACGCGGCCAACGACACTGCCGAAACCGCAACCTGGTACTTCCTGCCGATCTCGGACAAGAAGAGCTTCGTTCGATTGATCAAAGTTTTCTCGCCGAAGCTCGAGCAGCGAAAGCCGGGCCTCTATCGATTCGGCCCGACGAGCGACTATCGGATGAAACTCACCGAAGGCTGGGCATTCATCTATCAAGCCTCGAAAACGGACCCCGTGTTTCCTGATCCGGCCAAGATGATCAGCGAGAACGCCCGCAACTACGACGCAGCGATTTCGGTCAACCTGTCCGTGATCCCTCGCAAATTGATGAAAGAATTCACCGATCTCAACGACCAGCCCAACGGCGGTGAAACGAACCCGTTCGGGCAGCTCATGAGTCAGATCTATCGCGACGGTGAAGAACTCGTGATCGGCTACCGGGCATCGCGAACCGGCAAGAACGACAACGCGGTGGTCGATTTCGAATTCAAACCACGAAGTGGCTCGCCGTCGGCGATCTGGCTGGCGAACTCAGCAAGAACACCAAACCGTTTCGCTCGCTTGGTTGATGACAACGCTGTGGTCAGCACCAAAGTCAGCTTTCCCGTCGACTTCATGCGCTCGACGATCCAATCCAACGTGGCGAATGGCAGTCTCGTGTTTCTCGTCGAGCAACTGTTTCGAGACCAGTTGAGTTCCAATGCAAAGTTCAATGCCAAGTGGAAGCAGACCCTTGAGAAACTCGTCAAGGCAAACTCATCGCTGAAGCAATTCGATTGTGCTTTGAGCATTGGTGGAGCCGATCGACCTTCCATCTTTGCGCATCAACTTGCCGACGCCAAACAGTTGGAGCCATTGCTCACGGAGATGATCAAGCTGCATGCCGGTGATTTGAAGGATATCGTCACGGCGAACGCCGCCATCCACGCCGGCCAGAACATTCACACCGTGAATTGGCGTACGACAGACGTCGACGAGACTGAGAGGCTGCTGATTGGTGATGAACGCAAGGTGCATGTCACGTTTCTCGACGACGCGGTGATCTACACGGCTGGTCCAAACGGTTTGCAACGGATGAAGTCGGCCATCGACACACTCCAGTCGCCGGCAAAGCCACCCAAGACTGAAACGCCGACGAGTCCGTTTGAACTGGAACTGGCGTTGGGTTCGATTCTGCGATCCGCCGCGGACGATGACGACTTCGTGAAGATGGCCGTGAAGAACTTCAAGACGGACGACCGTCTGCGAGTCGCCATCGAGGTGTTGCGTGATCGCTCTCGCTTGCGGCTGGAATTCGGCGAGGCTTATCCACGGTTCCTTGGCAAGGCATACGCGTTTGCGTACGAGGAATACCTGTTGGCGGGGACGCTCAGCGATCTCTCCACCGATGATCTCGGTCTCAGCATGTTGGGGTTGCTGGCGTCGGTCCCGTTTGGCGTCGTTCAATTCGTGCCGACAGTTATGCCGGACCCCAATGTGCCACTTATTGGCATGGGCGGCGTTGTTGGCGGAAAAGTCGTCGGTCAGGCATCCGGACAGCTTCAGTCGGTTATTCAGGGAACCTCCGAGGCGCGTTACATCGCGGCGGCCATTGCCAGAATCGGCCCGGACGCTGTTCCCAGCCTGGCGAAGGCAGTCGCAAGCGAGAAGCAGCACGTCGCCAATGCGGCTTCGGTCTCATTGCAATCGATCGAGAAGATTGATGTCGCCATTCCGACTTTGATCAAGATTTTGAAAGACGAAAAGGCGGAAGCGTGGCGAAAGCAAACGGCTCTGACGTTGGTCGGCAAGATCGGCAAACCGGCAAACGCCGCGATTCCGGTCGTTTTGAAGATGCTGAAGTCCGATGATTGGCAAAATCGCAGAGCAATGATCGACTGCATTCAGAAGATCGGCGAGTCGCCTGCGGAAGTCGTCGAGATTCTGATCGAGATGGCAAAGGGCGAGTCGCCGAAGCGGACTTCTACGGCACGGGCTACTCCGGTGCAATCCGTCTCCTACTCCGGTTGGAACCAAGAAAACTCTGACCAACATTGGGCACTGGATCAACTGGCGGTCGCCGGCGAACAAGCTTTGCCGGCAATCCCAACGCTGCTGGATTTGTTGCACGCCGAGAACAATCAGACGCGTCGGCGAGCCGCAGCTACGATCGGTCGGATTGGCCCCGATGCCATAGCAGCGCTCCCCGCGCTGAAACGAGCCCATCAATTGGAGATCCTGATTCAGGGTGTCAATCAACAAGTCTTGCACGAGGCGATCACCAAAGTCGAAGGGACCACCAAGCGAGATGCTGCGAAGCCCGCCTTACCCTCGGCGAAGAAGCTCCGATGAACGGTGGATTGCTCGATTGTTCAAGATTGATTGTTCAAGGTTGATTGAAGGAACTCGCCCAGGTTCACGAGCATCCCTCGAAAAGTGCCTCGTCGATCACTGCTCCGAACCCGGGCTTGTCGGTCAGCGTGATCTTTCCGCGAGTGATTTCGGGTTGGCCGCCGACAAACGACATCCACGGCCGACCGCTTTCCGCCAACGGCGTGGGATCGAGTGCCGCCACCGCGTGCAGCCCCCAAATCTCGGCGCCGCGATGCGGACAGACTTGTAGACCGGCCTGCTTCGCCAAATCGTAAATCTTCACCAGTTCCGTGAGGCCGCCACACCAACAGACGTCGGGTTGCAGGATCGTATGCAGCCGCCGGCTCACGATGAGTTCGAATCCCGCCGCCGTGAATTCATGTTCGCCGCCGGCAATCGCAATCGGGCAACGCGCCGATAATTCCTCGTAGCCTCGGACGTCGTCGGGCGGCAACGGCTCCTCGATCCAATCCACGCCGAATGGTTCGATTGCGTCGGCAACGGCGAGCGTGAAGTCCAGACTCCACCGCATCCAGGCATCGATCATCAACTTGCGATCAGGTCCGATGGTTTCGCGTGCCGACCGAACCGCCGCCACCACCGCCGCTAGGCGATCGCCGTCCGTGCGATGTTCGACGTGAAGTTTGAACGCGTCGTGTTCGGCAACCATCTCGGGGGTGATATCAGACCAAAGCGTCGTGTAGGTGGGAATCGGCTCGCCGATGTTGCCACCCAGCACCCGCGCCACCGGCAGGTTTGCGGCCTTGCCTCGCAGATCCCATAGCGCGAGATCCACGCCGCTGATGGCCATGATCACCAGGCCCTTGCGTCCGTACGCCAAAGTCGAGTCGTACATCTTGGTCCACAACGCTTTGACGTTTTCCGCCGATTCACCGAGCAACAGTTCGCGGAGCACCGTGCGGACGACGTGAACCCCCGCCAGTCCGCCGCCGCCGACTCCGTAGCCCGTCAATCCGCAATCGGTGTCGATCGCCACCAGGAACTGACCGAGGCTCGTGCGCCAGTCCGGTGGCGACGTGGGCGTCTCGGGTTGGACGGCCCTCACATTCGTGATCTTCAAAGTTGGCTCCACCTTCAAACAGCGATCAGAACAATTCGGAAATCGGATCACCGTCGGACAGGATCGGGATCGGGCGACCGGCGTGGTCGTTGAAATTGCGGGACGGATCGATGCCGAGGACTCGGTAGATCGTCGCCAACAAAGCACCCGGCTTGAGGGCTCGCCGAATCGGGTGTTCGGCCTTGCTGTTGGTTTCGCCGATGACCTGTCCGCCCGACAATCCGCCGCCGGCAACCATCGCGGAAATCGCGTTGCCCCAGTGGTCGCGGCCGGGGATCGGGATGCCCGGTTGGCCCTTGTTCAGACGCGGCGTGCGACCGAATTCTCCCATCACCACCAGCAGGACGTAGTCCGACATGCCGCGGACTTCCAGATCGTCCAGCAGTGCGGTGACCGCCCGATCGACAACCGTCAGCTTTGGTCCGTGTCCTTCCTTGATCCGCGAGTGATCGTCCCAGTGCGGCATGTCGACGGTCACAAAGCTGACGCCGGCTTCGACCATCCGCCGAGCCATCAGTGTGTAGTGTCCCCACGGGCCGCGTCCGTATTTGTCGCGCAGTCGCGGGTCTTCGTGTTCGATATCGAGTGCCTTGCGGGCTTGCGGCGACGAGATCAGATCGACGGCCTGTTGTTGGCAACGATCCATCGAGTCCATCATGCCCGACTGATCGATATCGCGACGAATCCCGTCCAAGCGATCCAGCAAACTCAGCCGAGTCGTGGACCGTGATTCGTCCGACTTCCGAATGCTGGCCAGGACTTCAGGCGGCTTGATCGCGGCCGTGTACGTGGCGGCCATGTACCGTTGCTGATTGTTGACCTGGAACGGGTCGTAGGCCGATCCCAAGTAGGCTCCACCCTGGTAACCCGGATAGATGTAGACGCTGTGAGCGGCGGGCAGCCCGACAAACGGAGGCATGCCGGGTTGGTTGGCTCCCTTCACGCGAGCGACATAGGAACCGACAGACGGAAACATCTGCTCTTTTTTGACCGACGTCGATCCGAAGCGGCCGGTCAGCATCCAGTGCGCGGCTGCGAAGTGGTCGCCGTTGTCGTGATGCAGCGACCGAATGAACGCCATCTTGTCGGCGTGCTTGGTGTGCAGCGGCATGGATTCGGAGACAAACATGCCGGGGACATTCGTCTGCAAGGCTCCCCAAGGTCCGCGGTATTCGGCTGGGGCTTCGGGTTTGGGGTCGTAGGTTTCGAGCTGACTCGGGCCTCCGTCGAGCCACATCAGGATGACCGATTTCCCGTTTCGCGACGCGGCCCCTTCGGCCTGCAATCGCAACAAATCAGCCAGCGACAATCCAAGGCAGCCCAGGAAACCGGCCTTGATGGCGGTACGCCGCGTGGTCCCTTGGCAGTTCGAAGATCGTTCGCCTTCAGTGATATGCAACATGTACGTGTCTCGATTGTGGTTTCTGATACGGCAGGCCGGGGTTCTCGCGCGCACTTCGCGGCGAGGTCGTTTAACCGTTAGCCGCAGGCACGCGCGTTTGAGCACACCAAACCGGGTCACACTGCCCAAACGCGCGTGCCTACGGCGTGCGGTTAAACGAAACATCTTTGGCCATGTAGAGAATAACAGTCAAACAATCCCACTCTGAGCGAGCGAGAAGGCTGCGAGATTCTAACGAATTCTTCGCGTCCAAGCGTACGTCAACGACCGGAAGCGTCCGCGTCGTCCTTCAACTCAAACAACGCCGATCGTGCATCTTGAGCAAAGGTAGTATCGCCGAAACGAGACGCAGCCTCTTCATAAAGTCGGCGAGCATGCGCCGTCTGCCCCACGCGTCGCAGGGCGTCCGCTGCTTCCACGCAGGCGCGCGCCGCGAGGTGATGGTCGTCGGCGTAAACCAGCGACACCCACAAAAAGGACGTCGCCGCTCGTTCGAAGTGCCGGTGCTGCACCAGACCACGTGCCACGAGATAGTGTGCCCCGCCTCGAACGTCTTTCGGGATGGTTTCAATCGTCGACTCCCAACGCTTCAGTTCGAGTTCGTTGAGCTTTCCCGATGCGAGTGTCGTCCGCCAGCGCTGAGCGTGGGCGAGTTTGGCGACGCGGGTATTTGCCGAGATGCTCAGCTTCCGAAGTTCACCGTCCGCGAAGCCTCGCATCGTGGGCGAATCCAACAGAAAACTGGCACCCAGCAGTCGCGGGATGTCCTCGTCATAACTGAGCCACACTTTGGCGTGTTCTTGCCACAAAGCCGGCATCTCGCGCGAGGCCCAAATCAACGGAATCAGATTGAAGTGTGTCGTGTTGGGATCCTTGCGAGACAATTCGATGAATCGCATTCCCGCAGTGAGCAAATCGTCGCGATGCATGGCAGCTCGGACCATGAGAGCTTGGATTTGTCGTCGCACCCACGCGCGAGGCTCGTTGGCGAACGCCTGTTCCAGTTGGACTTCCGCTTCCCGAATCTGCCGGGCTTCATAGAGTTCTCGACCGCGAATGTGGTCGGCGCTTTGAGGCGTGGTGACTCGGATCACGAATTCGGACCGATGCACTTGATTCGAGTTGCTGCTGGGCACTTTGAAGATCAAATACTGGCCGTTGTAGTCCACGACTCGACCGTGCAGCGTGATCTTGCCACCGCTCTTGCTGCGAATCGTGGCCGAGTCCGGCGTTGGTTCGGCTTCCTTTTCGCCCGGCTGCGCGAGGCATGGCGGGGCGAAAGCCATGATGAAGAACACCAACGTGAAGACTGTTTTCGAAACTAACATTGCTTGCATCCGAGCGTACACACTCAACCAAAGTCAAATCGCAACCGCAGGGTCGGTGGCGGCGGGTTCAACGGATTTACGAGTATCGGCTCCTGCCCGCCAGATAGTTGGGCAGTCTACTCTCCAACGAATCCACCCGCCAATTCGACGGATTCGATGTCCGGAATCACGGCCGGCGATGATAACCTTACGGACTTGAACCGACTCTCTGCGCGGGCCGCGAACAGGGGATGGTCGCCGTGACACACACTGCATTGATCGGATGGGGACGTCGGAAACGCCGCGTTGGACACATCGCTCGCGTGCCGCACGAAGTCGAATTGCTCGAAGACCGAGCACTGCTGACGTTTTCCGTGGACTACGATATCCCGTCCGAATGGTCCAACGGGTACGAAGCGGCCGTCACGATTCACAATGAAGCGGATCAGGCCGTCGAAAACTGGGAACTCGAATTCGACGATCCGCATTCCATCAACAGCATCTGGAACGCGTCGATCGCCGAACATTCCGGCAGTCATTACAAAATCGTGGCTCCCAGTTGGGCTCGCGACATCCCCGCCCACGGCAGCGTGTCCTTCGGCTATTTGGGGTCGCGAAACGGCCCGGTTTCGGTACCCACCAATTACAAGCTCAACGGTGAAGGTCCCGGCACCAGCCTCCCGACGGTTTCCATTCAGGACACATCCGTGGTGGAAGGTGACACCGCCAGCGTGGTCGCGTCGTTCACGGTCATTCTGTCGAGCGCCGCCACGGGGAACGTGTCGGTTGACTTCGAGACTTCGGCCGGATCGGCGGTCGCGGGCGCCGACTTCTTGACGGCTGTTGGCACGGTCGACTTCGCGGTCGGCGAAATCGAGCGGACCATCAACGTGACGGTGCTGGGCGACACGTTCGACGAACCCGACGAGACCTTTCTGGTCATCCTGTCCAACGTTGCGGGAGCCACGATCGGTGACGGTCAGGCCACGGGCACCATCGTGGATAATGATGCGGCAGTGGTTCCGGAAATCACAATCAACGATGCCGACGTGACCGAAGGCGATGCGCTGGCGGGCGGATTTTTGGCGACCGACGGCAACCAAATCGTGGACGCCGCCGGCAACCCGGTACGAATCACCGGCGTCAGTTGGTTTGGTCTCGAAACCCACAATTTCGCCCCGCACGGACTGTGGTCTCGGAACTGGCGAGACATGATGGACCAAATCAAGGACACCGGATTCAACACGATTCGGCTGCCGTACTCGAACGAACTCTTCGACGCCGCCAGCACGCCGAACAGCATTGATGCGGCGCTCAACCCG
>JAQBZS010000063.1 GCA_027622115.1 Planctomycetota bacterium
GCTCTTGACTGACGAATTCTTTGGCGCAGGTTTCGTGCAAGGGGTGGCTGGGGTCGGGTGGTTCAAAGTATGCAAACAACCCGCAATCGCACGACCGACTTGCTGCGATCAATACGGGCCTTCCGTCGAGGCCACTGCGCCAACGGGAATCGAGGCGGCACATTCCGCGATGATCTCGACCGCGCGGGCAATCTGTTCCCGATCAACGTCCAAGTGCGTGCAGGCTCGGATTCGTTGGGCTCCACCGATGGGACACAATCGCACGCCGTTTTCCGCCGTTCGAGTTGCAAATTGAGTGGATGAACCCAGTCTCGGATCAATGTCAAAGAACACCAGATTGGTCTGCACGTTATCGGGATCGATCGTGATCCCGTCGATCTCCGCCAAACGCTCGGCTAGAAACCACGCGTTGGCGTGATCGTCCGCGAGTCGTTCGACGTGATGTTGAAGCGCGTAGACGGCTGCGGCCGCCACGATGCCCGCTTGTCGCAATGCTCCGCCGAATAGCTTGCGAGACCGTCGGGCGCTGCGAATCTCTTCCGCCGAGCCGACGAGAATCGATCCCATGGGACATCCCAAGCCCTTCGAGAAACACACGGAAATCGTGTCGACATGCATCGCGACATCGGCCGGCGAATATCCCCGAGCCACCGTGGCATTGAACAGTCGAGCACCATCGACGTGGACCTTGAGTCCATTGGAATGAGCCCACTCGCCCACGCGCGCGATTTGCTCCAACGGATAGGCTCGCCCACCACCAGCGTTGGTTGTGTTTTCAATGCACAGCAACCGAGTCCGGCACAAGTGCTGGTCGTCGGCACGAATCTTGCCTTCGAGGTCGTCGATGTCGAGCATGCCGTCGCCGCGAGGATTGTGCAGCGTGCGGACACTGACGCCGCTCAAGATCGCTGGTCCGCCGGCTTCCCAGTTGGCGATGTGCCCGGTTTCATTGATCAACAACTCGTCGCCGGGCTGGCAATGCGATCGCACGCCCATCTGATTGGATTGCGTTCCCGAGCACGCGAACACCGCAGCCTCTTTGTTGAACAACTCCATCGCCAGGGCTTCGAGCCGATTGACGGTGGGATCGCGGCCCGACATGTCGTCGCCCACTTCCGCGTTGGCAATGGCCTCGCGCATGGCGGCTGTGGGGCGAGTTACGGTATCGCTGAACAGATCGATCAATTCCTGCGTCATTCACGTACCTCGTAGAAGTGATTCACCATCATTGAGCGTGCAAAGAAACGGCTTCCAACGTTCCGGCAAGGTTAACGAAGCGCGAAAATGCCCGCACCTCATCGGAGGCCGCCTGGGCTTTGTCCTCGGGAAATTCAAGCTTGTCGCGAAGTTGTTCCGCAAACTCGGCAAGCCCTTCTTCACACGTGACCGACTCGATCACACCGAACCGAGCCGGCATGGCCGATCGAAGATCTTGAGCGAAAATTGCGGTCGTGAACCGTCCGTCTGTATTGGGATAAGAAGTGGGCTTGCATGGCGAGACCATAAGAATGGCTTCAGATCTCCCATCCTTTACGCGGCGGCGGTGCGATGAGCTTGGCGGTGTCTGGGAACTGATGATGCCAACCGTCCAGAATTCGGTGACGCGAAGCAAGTCGAGGTCACGCTCCCGACGGGCTTCTGGATGGGGAAACACGAAGTCACACTGCAGGAAGGCCGCCGCGCGGGCTGGACGCCCTACCGCAGATTGACCGACCACAAGAACGCACCGATGCATAATCTGCAACAAGGGCAGACCGACAAAGTTATCAGCCGACTGAACGACACCGAGCGAATGGCCGGTCGCCTGCCTGGTGGCTGGGAATACGCCCTGCCGACTGAAACCGAATGGGAATACGCCTGCCGGGCGTGCGCAACAACGAAATACTCGTATGGCAACGACGCGGGCCAGTTCTATCGCTTCGCCAACTACGCCGACAAATGCATCGCCATTCCATCACTTCAGATCCGCAACCGAACCGAGATTCGGGACACGAAAGCCGGCCGTTTCGATCACGTCGCGGAGCGCGGCTTTGGACCGGTCACTTTGAATGACGGCTTCCCCGGCCGCGAACGACACGCTGGCGTGTTGCACGCCGGAAGTGGTTGAGAGCACTCGTTCCAGTCGCGAGGCACACCCATTGCATGTCATGCCTTCCACCGGCAACGTAACCGATGGTCCGTCCGCAGGCGCAGCGCGACGCAGCCAATGTCGGGCATCGTCAATCGCAAAGGTGACGAACAGGACGCAGACGACGACGGCGCTGGCGATGCTCCACCAATGCGATTCATGATGGTGCATCGCGGAGGCAATCGCGTTGGCGTCGATCAACCAATCAAAGGCCAAACCGGCCGTCACGCTCCCGACAATGATCGCACCCAAATAGACGGACATGGCTCGCCAACCCAGCGCGCGATACACGGCCCCCAACGTGGCAATGTTCGTCGCCGGTCCCGCCATTAAGAACACCAGTGCTGCGCCCGGCGGCAGGCCGCTGGCGACCAATGCCGCTGCGATTGGGACTGATGCCGTCGCGCAGACGTAAAGCGGAATCGAGATCACCAGCGTGATCAGCATTGCCGAAATTCCGTCCGCCGCCGGCAGATCCGAGAGCGAATTCTCGGGAAGCCACCACGTGATCAACGCCGATGCAAACACGCCGACAACCAACCACACCCAGATCGCGCGAATCAGCATCAACCCCTGGTCGATGACCGCGCGGAAGGATCGCGACTGGGTGGAGGACGCAGCTTCCGTTGGCGGCAGAGCGTCGGTCGTCGTCGAGGTGTGATCGGCCAACCAGCCGCCCAACAGACCGGTCACCATCGCGGCCACCACTTTGAACAGAGCAAACGGCAATCCGAGAAACGAGGCACTCACCAGGATCGAATCCACGCCGGTTTGTGGAGTGCTGATCAGAAATCCGACCGACGCTCCGGTACTCGCGCCGTCTCGTCGCAGTCCCAGCCCGACGGGAATGACTCCACAAGAACACAACGGCAACGGCACTCCCACCAAGACTGCCTTGAGAACGCCGGCCCGGCCCCGCAAATGCCGCATCAGCCAGCCGGCTGGAACCAACACATGCAACAGCCCAGCCGCAATCGCGCCCAACAGCAACCACGGCGACAACTCAAGCAGGATGTCCCAGACACTTCTGAGCATGGAATGTCAATTCGTGTTGGTGTTTCCGGATGTGGTTGTCTTCGCTCAAGGGAGTCATCTTCATGAGTACTTAATTGGACGAGCCGGAACCCAAAAGGAGGGAACAGGCCTCAACTCCGGCAATTGATCGGACTGATCCGTCCGATCCGACTGATCCGTCCGATCCGACTGATCCGTCCAATTTCCTGACCATCTTGCGCAGGATTTCACTGACAAGAGACTAATTCGAACGCAAATCTCGCAGCCAGTCTTCGTGGCGAGCCTTGAGGCGCTGCACGACTTCTGGATGCTCGGTCGCCAGGTTTTTCATTTCCGAAATCGACTCGGCCAGGTTCACCAGAAACAAGCGGTCGTCCTTGGTGATCGGGGCTTTATTGCTGGTGTCGTTGGGATTGCCGATCAGTTTCCAGTCACCGCTGCGCACGGCCCATTGCGGTTGCTTGCCGCCACCGGATTGCCAATGAAACTCCTGGTGCGGCGAGGCGACCTTCGTCCGTCGCATCATCGGAGCGATGCTCTTGCCGTCAAGCTTGTGTTTCGGCGGCTTCACGTCGCACAGCTCGGCGATCGTGGGGAACCAGTCGCAGGCCGTCGCCATCTGGCGGCAGACTTTGCCTTCCGGAAGTGTGCCCGGCCACGAAATGATCGCGGGGACTCGGATGCCGCCTTCGAAGAGGCTGAACTTGGCCCCACGATACGGCCCCGCGCTTCCCCCGCCCCCGAAAGTCCGGACTTCGTGCGAATGGCCGTGATCGGACTGAAAGATGATGATCGTGTCGTTGCGAAGACCCAGCTTGTCGATCTCGCCGACGACTCTACCGATCACGTCGTCCATCGTGGACACGAATGCAGCGCACATGCGGCGCGGAGCGGGCAGGTGCTGGTAAGTCTTGCGCCAGGCTTCCGTGCCTTGCAACGGATAGTGCGGCACGTTGATGGCCCAATAGACGAAGAACGGGGCATCCGATTTGCGTCGGATGAATTCAATTGTTTCGTTGGCGATCAGGTCTGGAAAGAATTGGCCGTCCATCCACACCTCCTTACCGTTCCGCCACAAGTCGTGCCGATTCGGACCGTTCCAATAGAAGAAGTGCGAGTAATTATCGATGCACCCACCCATATGTCCGAACGAGTAATCGAAGCCCTGTCCGTTGGGCATCGTCTCCGGCGTATAGCCCAGGTGCCATTTGCCGATATGAGCGGTGCGGTAACCGGCTTGCTTCATCATCTCGGCCATGGTGACTTGTTCGGTGGGCATGCCTGCATTGCCCGGTTGCGACGAGACGTTGCCGGGCACGCCGGCTCGCTGCGGAACACGACCGGTCAGCATAGCGGCTCGCGAAGGCGAGCAAACCGGTGCCGCCGCGTAGAACTGAGTGAATCGCACACCGCGCGTGGCGAGTCCATCCATATGCGGCGTGATCAGGTCTTTCGCCCCGTAACATCCCAGATCGACCGATCCCTGGTCGTCCGTGTAGATCACCAGTACGTTGGGACGCTTCGAGAGTTGCTGTTTTTGTTGCCCTTGCGATTGCGCAATGGCGTCGCTCGAATGACTTCCAGCGATTCCTGCCAGGATGGCGAGTGCCACCGAAAGGCATCGGGTTTCGCGAATCGCTCCACATCTCAATTCAAAGTGCCGCATGAAAATCATGTCTCGATTGTCGATTCTCGTTTTAATGTCTGTTCTGAGTGCGATCTCAATCACGGGCTCGGGTTGTGGCGAAATGGCGCAGCTAAAACCCGATCCACCGAATGGGCCGTACTACGAAACAGTCGGCGAGGAAAAGGGGCTCAAGGTCGTCATCCATTTTGACGAACAGCAAAGCGCCACGCGATTGATTGAGTTCAACGTTCATGGCGGATCAGTCGGAGGTACGGTCAAGGTGAACGCGAGGATCGACGACAAGCCGCCGAAGCAGGGCTTTGAGATTACCTACGCGTCGACACGCGACTCTGTTCGAATTAGCTCCGTGAAGCTGGCTGACGGTACAACCCTCCGGAAGTATTGAACATGCCTGTCGCTCGATTTGAGCGAGACACGCCCGACAACGGCAAGCCGTCGATCCGTGGCTTTGCGGTCCACCACTCGCGCTGCGCCGCCAGATCAGCGATGTTGTTTTGAGAACAGGTTCGCCGAGTCAGCAGTCAATACGTCACGGTCGCTCCCGCCGTCAGTGAATGCGCGGAGACTTGATAGCGAACATTGCTGTTGGGAACCGGTCCGAGACCGCTTTGGATCGGACCCTCGACGTCGCTGCTAAATGCGTGCGAATACGCTACGTGGAGGCCCAATGCCTGCGTCATGTGAATTGTCGCACCGACCGAAAGCACGTGCTGCAGAATCAGCGGACTCGCCACGTTGAACCCGGCGGTCGAATCCGTGACCGGACTCTCGGTGAACGTGTAGCCGCCGCGAACGGTGATGAGTTGGTTTAGTCGATGCTGTCCGCCGAGCGACACGGTCCAAATGCTGTTCCATCCCAAGCCTTCCAAAACTCCGTTCGTAAAGCGGGCGGGATCTCCCCAGAGAGCGGCGTGTGACCAATCCAAGTAACGCACGTCGATGCCCAGTACCGTGTCGGCAATGGCGGTGAACGAGGCACCCAACGACACGATCAGCGGATATTCGACGTCGATGCCGAATTCGCGAGGCAGACCGTTTTCGTCGGCACTGCGATACGTAAACTGCTCGAACCACTGTGGACTTTTCACGGCCGCCCCGACATTCAATCCCACTTCAGACGTGACATACACACCGGCTTGAACTCCGCCGCCCCAGTGATTCCGTGAGTGGGAACCCGATGGATAGGAACCGAATCCGTTGCCGTTGGCATTGTCCGGCGCGGCGAACGGAAAGGGATCCGCGACGAGTTTGCCCACCGTAATCGTGGGGCCAATGCCAAACGCAATATGGTCCGTCAGTTGCAATGACACCGCCGGTGTGACTTGAAAGAACGAGGCCTCCGCGAAGATTCTGCCGAGTCCCGGCAGCGGTGTCGTGGCAGTCGGTTCCTGCGGGAATTGAATCGGGCTGGTCCGGCTGGCGGGAAAATTAACGCCGAATCCTGCGATCGAGAGCACGCCGACTCCCCAGGTCATGTCCGAGTTGGGACTCCGTTGGATCATGCCGAAACTGGGCGCGGCACTCCAACCGCCATCGGAGCGGTTGCCTCCCGACAGTCGGGTCGCTGGTACTCCCGGCCCCAAGGCGTTGGCTTCGACTGAAGAATCCAATTCGATGGGAACTTTGACCAAGTCCGTTCCAAACGAGAATTCGGAAGACGGCAAGGCGCTCATCGTCGCGGGATTCCAATACAGCGCGCCGATGGAATCGAGCGGTGTGGCTGTCGCGATCCCGCCGACACCCCGGTTTACGGCACCCAAGCCGCTGAGCTGCAGTCCAAGTTGAGCTTCAGCGTGTGACGCCGCCAGAAGTCCCAGCGAGACTCCGAGGATGAAGATTCGCGCGCGATGCATGAAATGCTCCCCATTCGATGGTGATGGATAGCATCTACTTCGGCGTTTTGCCGGTTATGACTATTGCATCAGTAACTTTGTTTGCAGCGAATTCTGACCGGCGGCTGTTTGGGATGGGGTAACTGCCAAACACGGACTTCGGACGGGCACCGTTAATTGTCGCAATTCGGCGGCCATCGGGTGAAACTCGCATCCGAAAAACTCCATCCGATTGGAAGAGCTCCCATGGTCGAGATGACCCGCTTTCCGCCTCGATCAGTCGGAGAGGTGTCCCATTGTTCTCGCCGCAAGGGAGTTCTCCATTGGAAAGGAAAGAACCGCAAAGCTGAGTAGCGATTGGCAACGAATAATCAGCCACTTGTCATCTGGGCTAAACGATACGTCGAGCATCGACGCTTCAACCGAAGAGTCTGCGGGGTGTGTCGCGATCGTTTCCAGATTCGATGTTTCTAATAAGTAGGCCGCGTCTTGAACGATTGCGGCACACAATCGACCATTGGGTGAAAACGCTACCCGTCGAATACGACTCGGAAGTCTCGTCTTGCGTAGCACTTCCAAGCCCGCCCACGGCAAAGACCGGCACGATGTTGGTGTGGTGCAGGCTGGCGACCGTACGTGCTTCTCGTTCAAAGCGTAGACGGTGCTTTTCAGTGGTCAGCGCACAGTCGAGGATGATTCTTTCGAGGCTGGTCAACTTGTTCGCGAGGCGTCCCTCGTCAATGACCTCGCAGCCAGAGAGATGCTCGACAGCATTTTCACAATCGGCTCACGGTCGACGAGCGACCGGTTCTTAGATCTTGTGGAGAGAGTCTGTCAAGTCCTTCACGGGTGGAGTTGCAGCTTCAGCCCGTGAGTGACTGGACAAACCCTTTGGTGCTGGATTCACCCTGACAGACGAAGGCACCCCAGAAATATGGTTCGGGGTGTGCGTATGCCACCGCTTTCGGGCTGGCGAAAATCTCCGAACCATCCTGCCTCCTCGTTCATTTCCCATCCAGTACCGAGATGGGGAACACATCCAGCCATTCCGGCGACTGTGCGACCATCCGGCCTCGAACGTAGATGAGGTTCACGAACGTTCGAGCATTGGGTGTGGGGATCACGCCAACCGTGCCACTTGCGAGGTCGATCTTGGCGATTTGTCGCTTCGCCGTGGGTTGGTAGAGCACACCGTCCACGATGACCCCGTAGCCCGACGGCTTATCGATGCGAGCCGAATGAAGTTGCTCGCCGGTGTTGACGTCCAGGATTCTTACAGCGGACGAAACCAACAGCACTTGGAAAAAGCCCGTACGCTGCATCGCATGTTCGACGACGGCAACTCGACCATTCCATGCGCCCGCCAAATAGACGCCGGCGTCTTGCCGCTTGGACGGCTCCTTGCCGTGGTCGCGGTAATCGCGGCGGCTCTCCCAAATCAACGAACCGTCGTTGTGATCGAGACAAAAAATCGTGGGTGGATCGGCTGGTGAGTAAAGCACGCGGTCGCCAACGATCGTTACGGTCGCGTCTCCGAGCCACTGCGACTTGTTGGTTTCGACCGGCTCGCGAGATCGGATTGCGTCCCGCCTTGATGCGGATCGAGCGTCAAACGCCCAGGCGGGTTGTTGTTGAAAGAGATCCACGGCGACACATACGCCTTCGCCGGTCGGGCACACGATCATTCCGCCGGACTCTGCCGGGGTCGTGCCGAGAGTGCGGCGTCGGAGGTCGGCTCCGATGGGCAGCGATGACTGGGCCAGCGTTGTTTCTCGGACGAACGGCTGATCGGCATTCGCGTCGAACTTCGGCGACCCCTCGACGGCCAGACGATTTGAGTCGACGACCAGCAGTCGGATCTCGCGATTCACTTGGCCAATGCAATACAGCTTGCCGCCGACCGGCAGCGGAGGTCCGAGCAGGAATGTGCCGCGCATGGGAACTCGCGGGACCGAGGGTCGCAATCGCCCGCCCAAAGTCCACGCGACCCGACCGTCACCCTTCGTACCCGGCGCGTGATAGGCGGTCAGTGAATTCACGCTGCGAATCATGCCCAGCACCGGGCTGGCCAGCCCGTCGTTTTCGATCGCGTACACGAATCGGCCGTCGGCGGCGAGCCCATCTGAGGTCTTGTCGGTCCATAATCTTTGGTACGTGAACGAATTCAGCAAACCGTTCATCGCGAGTTTGCCGTCGCCGAGGATCATCTCCAAGGTGCGATCGATAGGGGATTCCCATCGGTTGGCACCGGTTTGTAGATCGAACCCGGCGAGGTTCCCAATCGTGCCGACCACCGCGGTATTTCCGACGACAATCGGTGAGCGCGCGGAGAAGACCCGCTTCCGATAACCGAGAAACCGCTTGAGATACTCGCTCGACAGCGACTTGAATTGCTCCAAAGTGGCGTTTGATGTTTCGGTTGTCGAATTTCCGCCGGCCTTCAGTTCGCGCGGGACGACGAGCGTTGTTTGCTGCCACGCTTGGATGTCGCCCGAAGTTGAATCTGTTTTGTTCAATCGCGTGATGGGATTCCGCGTGGGATTCCCGCGTAGCATTTTCCAATCCGCGACCAAGCCATCGTGTGGGTCTTGGTCGTCATTCCGTGCGTGAACGAGATCCGTCAGTTTCAGATTCGCAAACGCCACGCGTCTTGCGCCGATGCGAGCGGTTCCCTTGATGCGCCGAGTTCGCAATTGGTCCAACACGCTTTGTGCTCGGTCGCGGAACCCGGAAGCGGTCCACGCCGCCGCCAAGCGCAGGCTGAGTTGTGGTTCAAACTGGTCGGCGCGTTCCGAACGTCGTTTGAGGCGAGCCAACAGACCGGCCGCCGTCAGGAATTCGCCGCGATCGAACTCGTGCATCGCCAGTTTGTAGGCCGCGTCGAGGCCCGCCTGTGTGGCGAAGTATTTCAGCATCACCTGCTTTAGAGCGGCTTCATCCTGTGCCTCGATCGCGGCTTCGAACTGTTGTTTGGCCGCACCGCCGAAAGCCACTTCGTATGCGACGCGACCGTCCGGCGGCATCGCCAGCAACAGCGATTCGGCGCGACTCTTCAGACTCCGCAACAACCGGCGACCGTCATCAGCGAAGTAATAACCGTCTTGTGGTTGATCGATCAGACTTTGCAACAACGTCACGGCGTTCGCGTACTGTCGGTTGCGAATGCATTCTTCGGCACGATGCAGCAACGTGACCGATGACCGTTCGGCTGGCGGCAGCGCTCCGCCGGCAGCGGGCACGGCCACTTTCGAGTCAGAATACTGAGCCCTCAAGGTCGGCAGTCCGATCGTGATCAACAGCATGCCCGCCAAGGACCGCCAAATTCCCGGAGTCAACCTACCAGCGTTCATCGTTACAGATCTCCGAGGTGTTTCCCTGCACCAGCGATTTCTCAGATTTGCCGCTTCGGCGATCTGCGATCGAAGGTCGAATGCCTGATGTGTGGAGATGGAGCGGCGAAATAGGCTCAAGAGACTTCATGGCGGATTTCCGGGATCAGGCTTACGTCTTTCAGATTTGGCGGGTGGCGGACTTTGGCTTCGAAAGCAACGTCAACCGCCAAATCTGAAAGCCGTAAGCCAGTTTGTAAGACGGGCACTCTTGCCCGTCTCTTGTTGGATGGGCACTCTTGCCCGTCTCTTGTTGGACGGGCAAGAGTGCCCATCCTACAGAATCCTTAGTTGGACCCCGATCCCTGTCAGCCGAAGGCGTACGCGTGTTGACATCTTGGGCACGTGTACGCCTGGGGCTGACGGTTAAACAAGTCTTTCGCGAGAGTAATCATCGAGGTGATCCATGTCAGGCGTTACCACCGGAGTCGGGTTGATCAGCGGTATCAACTTCACCGAGACCGTGGACGCGTTGATGAGCATTCAGCAGCGGCCCGTCCAGCGACTGCAAAGCCGATCGGACTTGTACCAGACTCGGCAAACCGCGTTGAAAACGGTCGAAGCCGGTTTGCTGTCACTCGCGACCACCGTAACGCAATTGAAGTCGGACTCCAGTTTCAAGTCGTTCACCACGACAGTCGCTCAGGAAAGTTCGCTGCGAGCCACCGCGAGAAGCAGTGCGACTGCGGGCACCTACCATTTTCAAGCCATCCAAAAATCAGCGACGCACGAAATCATCTCCAAGGGGCTCGCCAACGCCGACACGCAAACATTCGGAACGGGCACGATTACGATCGCGCGTGACGGGTATCTCAACCAGCCAACGCAACTCGATCTGCTCAACGAAGGTCAGGGCATCCGTCGCGGCAGCATTCGCATCACGGATCGGACCGGTGCGGTGGCCGACGTGGATCTGTCGAATGCCTACACCGTCGAAGACGTGGTCCGCACGATCAACTCGACGAACTCGATTCAAGTCACCGCATCGACGGTTGACGGCGGTCTGGTCTTGGAAGACACGAGCGGCTCGACGGCATCGAACTTGATCGTGACGGAAGTCGCCAACGGACACGCCGCCGAGGATCTCGGGCTGGCGAAGTCGATCGCGGGGAACACGCTGACCGGTGACTCCGTCTACACGATCACTGGCGACTTCACGCTGGCACAATTGGACGACGGCAACGGACCCCACATCATCACGGGAGCCGCCGACCTACGGATCACGTTGACCGACGACAGCACCCTGGACATCACGCTGGACGGCGCGGCGAATCTCGGCGACGTCGTCAACAAGATCAACGACGACACCAACAACGCCGGTCGAGTCACCGCAGCCCTGGTCAGCGGCCAACTCGAACTGACGGATAACTCGGGCGGTGGTGGATCCAGTGCGTTCGCGGTCACGGACCTGAATTCGGCCAGCGTCGTGCGGTCGCTCGGGCTGGATGCGACGGCAACTGGAACGACACTGAGCGGCAAGCGGCTGATCGCGGGTTTGGATTCCGTGCTGCTGCGAAACGTTCGCGGCGGTCAGGGCATCGATCAACTCGGGCAAGTCTCGCTCACGGATCGCACGGGCCGATCCGCGACAATTGACTTGAGCGCGGCCGATTCACTGGACCAAGTCATCCATGCGATCAACACAGCGACGGACGGCGGCGGCACACGACTGACGTTGACCGCTCGCATCGACGATCGAGGTACCGGAATACGCATTGACGACACTTCCGGATCGACGGCCAACAACTTGACCATCGCGGATGTTGGGGGCAGCACGCTGGCGACTCAGTTGGGAATCGCCGGCGACGTTGCGGCGACATCGGTGAAATCCGGTTCGCTGAATCGGCGGCACGTGAGCCAATCGACCGCGTTGGCGAATTACGCACCGGATGGCGGCGGCGTGCAACAGGGTTCGTTTCAGATCAAGGACTCGTCGGGAGCCACGGCGATCATCGATGTCACTTCGTCGGTCAACACGATTGGCGACTTGATTCAGCGCATCAACGCGGTGTCCGGGATTTCCGTGCAGGCATCGCTGAACGACACCGGCGATGGTTTTGTGATCACGGACCAAGCGGGCGGCGCGAGCACGCTCACCGTGACCGAAGTCGGCGCGTCCAGCACGGCGGCTGCCGACTTACGCATTCTTGGCGAGGCAACCGGCGGCAGCATTCAGAGTCGGCTCACCACGGTGGTCGATGTCGAGGCCACCGATACGCTCAACGACATCGTCGACAAGATCAACGCCGCGGGAAGTTTTGTGTCGGCGACCGCGATCAACGACGGATCGAATTTCAATTCCACGCGACTGAGTCTGTTGTCGACGCAGTCCGGTTACGACGGCCGATTGATCGTGGACGACGGCGGATTGAATTTGGGACTGGCGACGCGGGTCAAAGGACAAGACTCGTTGCTGCGAACGGGTCAGAACGTCGACACCGGATTCGTCGTGGCGTCGAACAACGATTCGTTCAACAACGTCGTCGCCGGTTTGGACATTGATGTGTTGGCACCGGAAACGTCGTCCAATCAAGTGACGGTGGATCGCAACTTGTCCAAGATGACGGCCGTGATCAAGGCGTTCGTTGGTGGGTTCAACTCGATCGTGGACACGGTGGAACAATCGACCGGCTTTGATTTGGAAGCCGACACGAAAGGCGTCTTGCAGGGTGACGGCTTCGTGTTGCGGATCATGTCTCGCTTGGATTCGGTCGTTCACGGCCAATTCACGGACAGCGGAAATTCGATTCGCAGCATGAGTCAACTGGGAATCACGGTCGGACTCGGCGGCAAACTGCGGATCAACGACGAGGTCTTGCAGAATGCGTTGGAAGACAGCCCTCAAGCCGTCAGCGACTTCTTTCTCGGCGACGGCGGATTTGCCACGGGGTTGGAGAGCACATTGACGCGATTCACCGACCCGTTTGACGGTTCCTTCAAGGTCGAGACCGAATCGCTGCAATCGTCGATTGACGGCTTGGCCAACCGGATCACGGAACTGGATGAGATCCTCGACTTGCGGCGCGACCGGATGTTGCGGGAATTCATCCGCATGGAGGAAGCAATCGCATCCTTGAGTTCGCAGCAGCAGGCGATCTCCAGCATCTCGTTGATTTCAGTCCAACGCAGGTCGTCGAACAATTCGCGCTGATCGCACAACTTCAAACAAGAATCGTGAATCAACAACAATCATCAATCGAAAGGAGTCTCAGGATGGCACGAGATGAATACTTGGAAGCTCGCGTGATGACCGCCGCACCGCATCAACTGCATTTGATGGTTGTGGATGGTGCGATTCGATTCGCCCGGCAAGCCAAACAGGCGCTGGAAGTGGGAGACCTCGAAACCGCGCACTTGCATCTCAATCGGAGCCGTGATTTCGTGTCCGAGTTGATTTCGGGGCTCGACAAGAACCAAGCCGCGGACATCACGGAGCGGGTCCACTTTCTGTTTTCGTTCGCGTATCGCAATCTGGCTTTGGCCGACATGGAGCGCGAACCACGGATGGTGAAAGACGCATTGCGGATTCTTGAGATGCATCGAGAAACCTGGCGGATGCTGTGCGACCAGCTTACGGATTCGCCGCGAGCTGCAGTCGGCGGCGAGGGCGGTTTCTCGATGCTGTCGTAAGTTGGAGTTTGTCACGTTTAACCGCACGCCGCAGGCACGCGCGTTTGAGGACAGGCTGAGTTGCTGGGGTGGCCAAATCAACTCAGCTCAACTCAACTCAACTCAGCGAAGGCCAGTCGGGGATGTGCGGCTCGTACGGGTGTTCGGTTTGCTTCACCAGTTCTTTTGCCTCGGCCAGTTTTTCCTGAGCGAGTTCGAGCCAGTCGCTCTGTGCTGCTAGCAGTTCATTCTTTGAGCCGTGCGCGCATTTTGGGTGGCCGGGGTTGGAGCGAGGCACGAGTGAAACCCCGGAAGCGCCGGGCAAACTCCGGGGTTTCAC
>JAQBZS010000064.1 GCA_027622115.1 Planctomycetota bacterium
GGCGGTGACGGACGCGAACTCGGACGGCGTGGGTGCTGAGACATCGGCAGGCGTGACTTCGACGATCAATATCACGGCGGTCAACGATGCTGCGGCCTTGGACCTGGACGGCACTGCGGGCGGGACCGGGTTCAGCGGCAGCTTTATCCCTGGCAACCCGGTCGGAGTCGCGGCGGCGGACGCCACTTTGACCGACGCGGATGACACGAATCTTGAGTCGATGAACATCACGCTCACCAACCGCCTCGATGGCGACGCCAACGAGTCGTTGTCCGCGACCGCATCCGGCGGAGTGACCGTGAATGCCTACGTCGCTGCGACGGGCGTGTTGTCGCTGACAGGAACCGCGTCGCCGGTCGATTACCTGACCGTGCTCAAGTCGGTGCGCTACAACAACACCGCGACCAGCGACACGACCGACCGCGTCATCACGGTGGTGGCCAACGACGGCGACAACGACAGCAACACCGCCACGGCCACGATCGCAATCGACACGACGCCCACGGTCACCGGGACCGCAGGAGCGGACGACTTCTTCGTGCGGATCGTTTCGGGAAATGTCGAGGTCTATCAAGGCACCGACGCCAACGGCACGCTCCTCCTCAGCGCAGCCGCCGACCAGATCACGACGCTGAACCTCGACGGCACCACCGGCAACGATCAATTCATCATCGACTATGCGGTCGGCCTGCCGAACATCGTGATTGATGGTGGTGATGACGACGATGATCTCGATATCAACGCGAACGGCAATGATATTGACTACACCTTGAACAACACGACGGCCGGTAGTGGATCGGCCACCATTGGCAGCACAACGATCAGCTACAGCAACATCGAGCCTAACACGGTGACGCTGATCGCGGGGGCCACGACGACGTTGAACTTGAACAACGGCGACACGGTCACCTTGACGGACGACGGCGGTGTCAACACTCGCGTGACGGGTAACACGAACTCCGTCGTGTTCGCCAACCCCACGACGCAACTGGCGATCAACGTGACCGACGCCAACGGCGCCGCGCTCGTCTTCACCGACCTCGCCGCCGGCTTCAATCCAACCAATGGCATCGACATCAACGGCGGTGGCGGTGGCGGAGCCGAGACCGTCAGCATTACCGACCTCGGAGACACCTTCGGTCACAACGCGACTGGTACGCTCGACATCAACCTTGGCGCGAGCGATACGGTCACGCTGGGTACGGCACAGAGCTATGCGTCGGTGGACATTGATGCCGCCACGATCAACGTCGGTGCCGACCTGCAAACAGACGGCGGAGGCATCACGCTGAACGGCAGCGTCTTCATCACAGGCGACGCGACGATTGATACCGAGATCGGCAACGACGGTTCGGCCGGCAGCGTGAGCTTTGGCGGCGTCGGCATCGCAGGCGATGTGGCTGGCCGCGACCTGACGATCGACACTTCGACGAACTTCGCCAGCGGCAACGGCGGAGCGATCGCGTTGCAGCAACTCGTCAGCACCGGCGGCGACTTCTTGAACGACGTTGTGATCGATTCGCGCGGCGGAGCGTCGGGTACGGCGGGCATCATTAGCCTCACGCCCAACGCGTCCTCGCAAGGCGTCAACTTGAACAACAGCGGTGCCGATGCGTCGTCGCTCGTGATCGCAGGCGATTTCCGGCTCGGTGCGTCCGGCGAACTTGATGTGTCAGACTCCACCACGCCGGGAACGATCGACGTGCAAAACGCCACGATTTCGGGGACCGCTGGTGGAGTCGACTTATCGATCAAAACCTTCAACGGCAACGGTGCTGGCGGCAACGTCGATCTCGGCCTGTTGAGCAACGGTGGTGGCTTCTACCTCAATGACGTCACGGTGGACGCGGCGGGAACAACAACGTCCGGCACGACGACGCTCCACGACAACATCATCCTCAACCACGGCGGCGACGCGGCCAACTTCACGATCTCCGGCAATGGTGACATCGTCATCGCGCCGACGGCAGCCACGCTGACGATCGATACCGACGCCGGCGACGATGCGACCGCAGGGAACATCAACGTTGGGTCGTCCAATATCTACGCCACGGCGGCAGGCAAGACGCTCGCACTCGATGCCGGTGGGACAACAGATGGCTCGGTGACGCTGGCGGTGATCGATGACAACGCCGGCGGTGCACAGTTCCTGACAAACCTCTCGATCAGCGACGCGTTGAACGTCGCCTTAAACGATGCGGTGACTCTCGCGAACGGCGGAGCGCTGACGCAATCCGATGGTTCGGGCACGACGACGGTCGGCGGTGCCATCAGCTTCGACAGCGGCAACAACGGAACCGTCTCGCTGACAAACGAAGACATGGCCATTACCGCGACGGTCAGCGCCAACACCGGCATCACGCTGCAACCGGGAACAGACGCTCGCACGATGGGCATCAGCGGCGGCACCGGCGACTTCAACTTGACCGGTACGGAACTCACGAACTTGGCCTCGACGGGCACGGTCACGATCGGTCGGGCGACGTCAACGGCGGCAGCCGATGTCGACGCCGTCGATCTGAGCGGCGAATCGTTTGATCTTGTGATTCAAAGTGGCTCAATCGCAGTCACGGGACTTAACACGGGTGCGAATGCACTCACTTTGTCCGCATTGGCCGGCGCGATTACGGACGGCGGCGGAGCGACCGATGTGACGGCGGCAAGTTTGGTTGCGACATCGACGGGGGGTGTCGGCACGACTGGCGACGCGTTGGAAACAGCGGTCACGAATCTGGAAGCCACCGGCGGCACGGGCGGAGTCAACGTGACCAACACCGGCGGTCTGACGATCGGCGGCATCGGCGCGACGGTCGGCGTCTCGGCGACCGGCGGCGACATCACCGTAATTGCGGCCAGCCCGCTGACGGTCGATGAAGACGTGGTGAATTCGGGCGGCGGCAATATCACCTTGACCGCCGACGGCACGACCGACACCGACGACCTCACCATCAACGCCAACATCACGGCTAGCGGCGGCAGCGGCAACATCGCGTTGACCGCAGGCGACGTCATCAGCCAAAGCACCGGCACGATCTCCAACGCCGGCACGGGAGCGATCACCATCACGGCTCGCGACGGCATCACGCTCAGCAGCGACGTGACCACTGCCGGCGGCAACATCACCATCGATGCCGACAGCAACGACGACGGCACCGGAGCGTACGCACAAGACAACGTCGGCAGCGCGGTCAACGCCAATGCCGGCTCGATCTCGATCACGGCGACGGATGTCACATTGACCGGCACGCTGGCCGCCACAGGTTCGCTGAGTCTCACTCCAGCGACCGTCGGCGCGACCATCGGACTCGGCGGAGCCGCGGGTGCGTTCCAACTCGACGACGCCGAATTGGCGAATCTGACTGACGGATTCAGTTCCATCACGATCCAAGAGACCGGCGGCGGCAGCGGGAACATCAACATCGATAGCTCGACGTTCACCGATCCCGTCACGATCTCGTCTCCGTTGGCGGGCGCGGCGATCACTGTGAACGGCGCGATCACCGGCACCGGCAACGCGTCGGTCACGCTGAACGGCTTCACAACGAATCTCAATGCCGACATCACCACCGAAGGCGGCGCGATTTCGATCAGCCAAACCGCCGTCGTGGGTGCAAACGTCTCGATCGACACGACTCAGAACGCGAATCCAGCCGGAGCCAACATCGACTTCACCGGGACGATCGACGCCGACGCTGCCGCGAGTAATCGCGAACTCACGCTGCTCGGCGGCACGGCGGGCGTAGTCACGTTGGCCGGAGCGGTCGGCGGCTCGCAATCGTTGGCCGATCTCACCGCCACCGGTGCCACGATCAATATCAACGGCGACTCGGTCACCACCAGTGACGACCAAACCTACAACGGCAACGTCGCCATCGACGGCAACACCGTGCTGACCGGCGATCAGATTTCGCTCGACGCGGTCGCTTTGGGTGCCAACTCCTTGACGGTCGCGAATGCCGGCAGCAGCGACATCAGCGGCGTGATCTCCGGAGCCGGCGGTCTGACGAAACAAGGCGTCGGAGAACTCGATCTGACGGCGACGAGCACGTACACGGGAGCCACGACGGTCACCACGGGCACGCTGAGGATCAGCGGCGAAATCGCGAGCGTCACCACGGTGGCAGCGGCCGGAACGCTCAGTAGTGACGCGGCCGGCACGATCACGGCAGCCGTCACCGTGGACGACGACGGCGATCTCGTTCCCGGCGGGCTCAGTTCCAGCATCGGTGTGCTGTCCACCAACGACCTCGATTTGGACGGCGACCTGCTCATCGACTTCACCGGAGACGGCGGAGCCGGAAACGTCAATGGCCACGATCAAATCGACGTCACGGGTTCTGTGAATCTCGACAGCGCCACCAGCACACTGACCTTCGACATCACCGGCCTGGCTCAGTCCGAAGTCACGGTCGGCGACAAGATCGTCATCATCAACAACAACGGAGCCGACCCGGTGATCGGCACATTTAACGGATTGGCCGAAAACGCGACCGTCGTGGTCAATCTCGGCGGAACAGGGCCGATCGGAATCATTCACTATGGCGGCGGCGACGGAAACGACGTGGAAATCGAAGTCGTCGGGGCGACCTTCGAGATCGTGGGTGACGACGCCGTGTTCACCGATTACGCGAACCTGTCCAACACGCTGACCGTGTCGATCGTGGATGTCGGTGGCGACAACGTGCAGATCAATGACTCGGCCAACACCATCTTCGCTCGCGGCGCGGCTGCGGTGCAGGTGGACGCCAACACGGTTCGTATTCCGATTTCAGCCATGGGCGCCACCGGCAAGATCCTGGTCAACGCGGCCGGAGCGGCGGATTCCCTAAACGTGAACTTCGGCGGCACGGGCGGACTGTTCGACCGCGAAGTCGAGTATGACGGCGGCGATCCCACGGTCGGTCCTGGCGATTCGATGTCGCTGACCGGTGGCGGCACGTTCGCCGATCTCACCATCACGCACACGGCGACCGACGCCGGCACGATCGACGTCACCGGCAACTCGCAGATTAGCTTCGACAATCTCGAACCGATCACGTCCAGCATCACGAACACCAATGTCACACTGAATCACTCGACCGCCACGGAAACGATCACGGTCAGTGCTTCCGGGGCTCAGACGCAAGTCACTTCGACTGCCGCCGAAACCGTGACGTTCAACAACCCGACCGGCGCGTTGACCATCAACGGCGGCGACACCGGCGACGACACGATCAACGTGCAAGGACTCGGCACCGGCTTCTCGGCCAACTTGACCATCGACGGGCAAACCGGCACGGATACGGTGAGCTTCCAAACGACCGCCACCGATGTCGGGACCGGAAACATCGACGTGACGGCGGACACCATCAATGTGTCCGCCGCGGTCACCACCAACGGCGGCACGGTGCTGTTCACGTCGGCGGGTGCCGTGACGCTGACGGGAGCCAACGCAGACATCACCACCACCGGCGGCACGTACACGGTCGTCGCGGGCGGAACCTACACCCAAGACGACGCGGGCAGCGCGGTGTCGACCGCCGACGGCACGGTCTCGATTTCGTCCGCCGACGTGGCACTCACCGGCACGATCAATTCCGGGGCGGCAAACGTGTCCCTCCTGCCGGTCACGGTCGGGCAAGCCATCACGCTCGGTGCGAGTGCGGGCAGTTCGATCCTCGATGCGGAACTGGACCAGATCACGACCAGCGCGCGGCTGATCGTCGGCAACCTCACCGGCGGAGTCCTCACGATTGGCGAAAACATTGGTCCGGCGAATTCGGTGCTGCTGCAATTGGTTGGCAACACGATCGACAATTCGGCCGCCGCGAACTTCGTGCAGGTGGCGGTGCTCGACGTGGATGCCGTCTCCGGTGTCGGGGCCACGAATCCACTGCGAATCGACACCGTGATCGCGTCCGTTGATCTGACGGGCAACGGCGACATCAACCTCGCCGAAGTGAACACGACGGGACTGACGAGCCTGACCGCCGGCACCGGCACGGCCACGCTCACGGCTGGCGAATTCCTACTGAGCGGCACTGCCACGGCGGCCACCGTGGCGGTCAACAACGGCGCGACGCTTGGCGGCGAAGGCACGGTTGTCGGAGCACTCAGCGCCACGGGCACGGTCGCACCAGGTTCGGCTCCCGGTATCTTGAATGTCGTCGGCAACAGCACATTCCAGAACACTTCGACGTTCAGCGTCGAGATCGGCGGAACGACCGCTGGCAACGCGGGCAACGATCACGATCAATTGAACGTCACCGGCGGCGTCACGATCAACACCAACACCACACTGACCACGACGGCGATCAACGGCTTCACCGTGACGCTGGGCGACCAATTCACGATCGTCAACAACGACGGAGCCGACGCGGTCAGCGGTACATTCAGCAAGTTCTCGAACAGCGTCTTCTCGTCGCTGCCCGAAGGGGCCTTGATCATTCCGTTCCTAGGTCAGTCCACCTTGGCGGGTCAAATCAGCTACGTCTGCGGCAGCGGCAACGATATCGTGATTACGGCGGTCACCGTGGTTGTGGAAACCACGGTCACGATCGACGGTTCCGGCAATCTGGTGATCACAGACGTCAACGGCGGCACGACCGACGACACCATCTCCGTCGCCTTCGACACCGCGAATTCCGAATACATCGTGTCCGACAGTTCGAACCTCAACGTGCTGGGGACTTCGATTCCCGGAGCCACCGGCGACAAGACCACCAGCATCCGCATTCCCGCCGCCGCCGTGACGGGCAGCGAGTTGATCTACAACTCGCTCGGCGGCACCGACACGCTGACGGTTGACTTCACGCTCGGGTTCTTCCCGGTGCAAATCACCTACAACGGTGGCGATCCCACCACCGCTCCCGGCGACAAGCTGATCATCACGGAAAGCAGCGGGACGCTCGAAGCCGACACGATCACGCACACAATCAACACGATTTCCTCGGGGCAATCCGTGATCGTCGACGGCGCCGACTCGACCACCATCGTGTGGAGCGGGCTGGAACCGGTGATCGACAACATGGACGCCGCCGTCCGCATCATCCAATTCGCGTCGCCGAACAACGAAACGATCACGGTGCAGAACTCCGCGACCGCCGGTAGTACGGTGGCTTCGTCCACGCAGGGCGAGTCGATCACGTTCACCACGCCGACGACTTCGCTGACGATCGAAACGAATGCCGCCGGCGGTGCCGGTACCGATGTTGTCAACGTGCAGGGCTTGGACCCCGCGTTCAGTTCCGATCTCATCATCACGGTCGATGCGGGCGACACGGTCAACTTCCAAACCGCCGCGACCAACGTGGGTTCCGGCAACGTCACCGTGACCTCGCCCACCGCCGTCAACGTGAATCAGTCGCTGATCACCACCGGCAGCATCACGATCACCACCGACGCCATCGCGATCGACACCGCGAATGGTGCGATCAACTCGGGCGCGAGCACCACCACGATCCAAAACAGCACGACGGGACTCGCCATCGATCTCGGCTCGAACACGCCGAGCACGTTGGCCTTGAGCGATGGCGAGCAGGATCGCATCACGGCCGCGCTGTTGATTCTCGGACGCAATGACGCCTCGGCAGCCGGTGCGGTGACTGTCTCCGCCAACAGCAGCCCGGCGAACGTCACCGCGTTGCACATCAAGACCGGAGCCGGTGTCTCGCAAGTCGGCAGCCTGATCGTGAGCGGCCTGGCGGTCGAAGCGGCCGGTGCCGTCACGCTGACGAATGTGGCGAACGACTTCACCACCGTGGCCGTCGATACGTCAACCGGCGATGTCTCGGTGACGGATGCCAACGGTTATACGGTGGGCAGCGTGTCCACGGTGACCGGCATCGACACCGATAGCGGCAACGTCACGCTGGCCACCGCGAACGGCCCGCTGACCATCTCCAACACCGCAGCGGCGAACGATGTCGAAGCCACCGGCACCGTCAACGTCACGCTGTCCGGCGACAACGCCCTGTTCACGGTTGCCGCGGGTGCGGACGTGGAATCGACGGGCGGCACGCACACTTACACCGCCGATGAAATGACGCTCGGCGGCACGGTCACCGCCACCGGCCAACGCGTCGTCCTGCGACCCAACGAAGCCGGCGAATTGATCGACCTCGGTTCAGCCGCCACCACGGTCAACGACACGCTGGAACTCTCGGACGCGGAACTCGACAACGTCACAGCATCGGTTCTCGAAATCGGACGCAACGACGCGACAGCCGCCGGCGCGATCTCGATCTCGTCCGCCCTGAGTCCCAGCGGCACCGACACGCTGCATCTCAAGACCGGCAGCACGATCGGCCAAACAGCAGCGTTGACCGAAACGAACCTCGCCGTGTCGGCCGGCGGCAACGTGCTCATCCTCGACGCAAGCAACGACGTCGACGTGATCGCGGCCGTGGTCACGGTCGGTGTCTTCTCGTATCGGGACGCGAATGCGTTCTCGGTCGGCATCGTGGACGGCGTCACCGGCATCACCACGGTCAATTTCAATGCATCACTCACGGCCATCACCGCCGACATCACGCTCAGCCAACCGCTCGGTCTCGGTCTCGGCTTTGCTTTCGTGGATGCAACGGCGGGTTCGATCGTCGACGGCAACGCAGCCGCGAATAACATCACCGGCGTGGGTGTTGAGTTGGTCGCGGGCACGGGCGTGGGCACGGCCTCCGATCCGATCGAGTTGGCGGCCGAACGTTTGGAAGGCAGTGCCGGAGCCAGCGGCTATTACGTCGCCAATTCGCAAGCGCTGACGATCGGCGGAGTCGGTGCGACGACGGGTGTATCCGCGACCGGCAGCGGCGAAATCGTGATCACGACCATGGGTGCCTTGGTGGTTCAAGAAGATGTATCCGCCGCGACCGGCACGATCGTGTTGACGGCCGTCGAAACCGGCATCGCGGACAACTTCACGCTCACCGGCGGTGCCACGATCAGTACGGCGGCGGCCATCGTGATCAACGCCGGCGACAACGTCACGCTCGACGCCGGCACGACGGTCACATCCAGCGGCTCACAAGTCATTATCAACGGCGATGCCGGTTCGAACGATCCGTCCGGCAGCGTGGTCACCATCGACGGCACGATCAATTCCAGCATTCCGGCGGCCATCAGCGGTGGACCGAATGACGACTCGTTCTTCATCAATGCCATGGGCACTGGAACCGCCAAGGTGGACGGAGCGGCCGGCGACGATGCCTACACCGTGCAATTCGGCAGCCTCGGCAGCCAGGTCGACATCACGGATTCGCAAGGCAGCAACTCGCTGACGATCAACGGCACCTCGGGCGACGACACGATCACTTCGACGGCCAGCCAAGCCGTGCTCACCGCACCGGCTGAAACCATCACGTTCCCGACCTCCGTGACATCGATCGCCATCAACAGCGGCGACGGCAACGACACGTTCAACTTGCAACCGTCCACCACGGCCACGATCACGATCGACGGTGGTTCGCCCTCGATCGGCGATCCCGGCGTGCCCGGCACGAACAGGGACACGCTGAACTTCGACCCGCTGGGAAACACGTTCCAAATCAACGGAGCCACGATCAGCACGAACGGCGGTCCCCCGGCGTTTCTCGACGTGACCTTCAGCGACATCGAAGACCTGCCGTTGGTCGCCGGCACGACGACCGCGCTGTTTGATCTCAATCGCGACGAGGATGGGCCGACCGAAACCGGATACACCGGCGTGGTGCCCGGACAACGATTCACGGCGGGCAGTTTCGGATGGGTGGACTCGGCGGCGACCGGCTTCAATACCTCAATGCTGGGAGCCTTGGTCAACCTCTATCGCGACGGCCACACCGGCACGACAGCCAACACGTTCCGCACCACCGTGACCAACGGCTTCTATCTGGTCGGCGTGAAGCTCGGCAAACAATCCGATCCCACCGCCAACGTCCAAGTTCGCAATGCCGACAACGGCGCGACGCTGCTCAGCAGCATCTCGACCGGCATCGGTGTCTTCGAACAAGCCGTGTTCGTGGTGCAAGTCACCGACGGCACGCTGGACCTGACGTTCATCGACGGCGACTCCGAGGATTCCTCCGACGGCGTGCGGACGTCCTTCTGGGCCGTCAACGCGATCGAGATTCGCCCCTTCGTCAACCCGACGATCGGTGCCGCCAGCCCCGCGCCGCTACCGGCCGACGGGAATACGATCGACACGTTCACGGTCGGCGGCGCGACACCCGGCCAATTCATCACGGTCGACGTGCCGCTCGGCACCATCACGACCGAGGATCGTTTGCCGCGAGTTGCCGGAGTCCAAGTCGTTTCGGACTCGACCGGCAATGTGACATTCAGCGTGCAGCGACCGTTCACGGCCGGCACCTCGATCGTGCAGTTCACCGACATCACGGCAGCGGCGACGGGCACGTTCACTGTCAACTATGTACTGCCTTCGTTCCGCCGCTTCGACTTCAATCGCATCAATGGCTCGCAGAACACCGAACGCCCGGTGGCTTCGTCGAGCACTCCGGACGGCTTCATCGGCGTCGCGCCGGACACCGTCTACACCACGACGCTCGGCTACGGTTGGGACCAAGCGGTGGAAGACGGCGGTTTCCATCCGGGTCAACGATCGACGTTCCCGCTTGGAGAACTCAGCCGCGACTTCCACACGGACCATCGAACCCGCACGTTCTCGGCCGCGGTGCTCAACGACACCTACCGCGTCACCGTGTTTGTCGGCACGTCCAACACCAACACGACCTACGACAACTTCCGCATCTCGGCGGAAGGCGGTGCGGCGTTCGGCGATGTCGACTCCATCAACAACAACTTCGAAGTGGTCGAGTTTGATGTCGCCGTGACCGACAGCCGACTGGACCTCGAATTCAGCGACATCGGCGGCAACAACTCGAACTGGGTCGTCGCGGGATTGTGGATTCGCAGCCTGTCCAGCGTCGGTACGGTCGCACTGGCTCCGAACCTCGGCTCGCTCCCGGCGGACGGCCAAACGATCGACACCATCGCCGCCACCAGCACAATCTTGCCGGGCGAATTGGCCACGGTTTCGACCTCGGCCGGCACGATCGTCACGACCGACGCTTCGGCGGCCATCGCCGGGCATCAAGTCCAAGTCGGTGCGGGGGGAGCGGTCAGCTTCCAAGTCCGTCGTCCGGTCACCACCACGACGCCCACGATCACCGTGTCCGCCGTCGATGGGTCGGAATCGGTCACGTCGACCAACGCCGCGTTCTTGACTTACTCCGCTCCGACCTCGTACCTGTTCGACTTCGCCGACGTGCATTCGGACGACTTCACGGCTCCCGGTTATCTGATCGTGTTGCCGACCGAAACGTTCAACACGGCCACCGGTTACGGCTGGGATCAGACCGTCGAGAGCGTGGATCGCGGCATCTTCAATAACGACCCCTTGCGACGCGACATCCACTTCCTCGAAGGCGACGCCACGTTCCAAGTCTCGGTGCCGAACGGCACGTATCTGGTGACGGCCACCGTTGGCGACTGGAACCCGCTCAACGACATCGACCGCGTGAAGATTTCCGCAGACGGCGGCGTGTCGACCGAACTGACACACACGCCCGGTGCCTTCAACGTGTTCGCCCTGCAAACCACCGTCACGGACGGCACGCTCGACTTGCTGTTCCAATCGTTCGACAGCTACCCGACGTGGGTTGTGTCGCACCTCGAAATCCGACCGACCACCGCCGTCGGAGCGATCACGTTCACACCAAACATCGGCGGCGTCGCAGCGAACGGCACCAGCGTCGACACGATTAGCGGCACCAGCACGCTGGCTCCGGGGACCTACGTCACCGTGGCCTCGACGCTCGGCACGATCACGTCACCCGACCAGGACACATCGATCAACGGCGTCCAAGTCGCGGTGCAGGGCGGCGGTGCATTCAGCTTTGGCCTGCAACGACCGACCGCCGCCGGACTGCCGACGATCTCGGCCACGGCTCTGAACGGCCTCGCCCAAGGCAGCGTGACCGACGCCGCGTTCCTAAGCTACACGTTCAACGCCCCCTTCATCTTCGGTCCGGCACTCGCGCCGCTCGGATTCTCCACGGTGAATACCGACACGTTGTATTCCGCCGAACAAGGCTACGGCTGGGCCGGACCACTCGCACCGCAAGACGGCTCGCAATCCCGCTCGTCCGGCGTCTTCAATGAAGCCCGAGGCTTCCAAGCCGACGTGCCTAACGGGGTGTACCTGGTGACGGTGGCGTTTGGTTCGAGTCTCGAAATGACACCCGCGTTCGACGATCTCGAAGTCTGGGCCGAAGGCTCGCGACGACTCGACGACATCGACGTCCCACCGGCCTCGGTCGCAACCGACAGCTTCCAAGTCTTGGTGGAAGACGGCACGCTGGACTTGGTGTTCCAAGGCGGCGACGCGCAGTTCCCGAACTGGGCCATCGACCGCTTGGAAATCACATCCGCGTTGGAAGTGCCGAGCGGCGACACCACGCTGCCGATCGAATTCGGTCTCCAAGCCCAACCAGGCGTGATGTCCCGCGACCACCGCACAACCGACTTGCAACCGACACTGGCCTGGACCGCACTGGCGAACGTGGATCATTACGAACTGTGGGTCAACGATCTGACTCGCCGACAGTCGAAGGTGATTCACAACTGGCAAATTACGTCGGCTTCGTACGCACCCTCGGAAGATTTGGCAGGCGGCCTGTACCGAGCCTGGGTGCGTTCGATCGACATCAACGGCAACCGCTCAAATTGGAGCCCGCGACTGGACTTCGAAGTACTCGACGTCTCGCAAACTCCCGAGGCCACCACGATCACCAGCCCCACGGGTGCTGGTTCCGACAGAACGCCCACGTTCACCTGGACCAAGCAACTCAACGTGGAAACGTATCAAGTGTGGGTCAACAACCTGACCACCGGCGATTCGGCGGTGATCAAAGTGCGGACCGACGAAACGGCCTACACCTTGGCCGACTCGCTCGCCGACGGCGTGTATCGCTTCTGGGTCAAAGCCGAGAACCAAGCCGGGTCCGTGTGGAGCCAGGCGGCTCACTTCGTGATCACGGATTCGGTCACCGTTCCGGCCGGCACGACGTTGAACAGCCCGCACGGATCGACCACCGACGCGACACCGACCTTCACCTGGGATGCCGTGGCGGAAGCGTCCGGTTACTTCTTGTGGGTCAACGACATGGCCACGGGAACTCCGGTGCTGAAGCAACGCTTGACCGGCACATCGTTCACCGCGACCAGCGACCTGCCGCAGGGCAGCTACGAATACTGGGTCAAGGCCGAAAACGAAGCCGGCGGCACCTGGAGTTCGTCGGCGGTGTTCAAGGTCAGCGGCCAAGTCACGGCACCGGCAGCCACGCTGTTGACCGGCCCGACCGCCTGGACCAACGGCACGCCGACCTTCCAATGGGCTCGCGTAACCGAGGCGACGCGATACTTCCTGTGGGTCGACAACCTGACGACGGGCGAATCGGGCGTGATCAAGGTTCGCGAATCGGGCATCACGTCGTTCACCCCCGACGCGGAACTGGCGACCGGCGAGTACCGCTTCTGGGTCAAGACGGAGAATTCCGCAGGCGGCACGTGGAGCCAAGCTCAAGACTTCACGGTCTACGATCGCTCGCCCGCCAAGACCACGATCACGTCGCCGACCGGCATCGCTGGTTCGTCACGCCCGACGTTGGAATGGAAGGCCGCCGACCGAGCGGAAACCTACTTCGTGTGGGTCGACAACCTGACAACCGGCGAAACCGGCGTCTGGAAAACTCGCACCTCCGACACGTCGATCACGGCGACCAGCGACATGGCGGAAGGCCACTACCGCTTCTGGGTCAAGACCGAAAACACGCTGGGTCATGCCTGGAGCCAATCCCAAGAATTCGTCATCGACGGCGCGGTGGCCACTCCGGAAGCCCCAGTCCTGTTGAGCCCCACGTTCGGTGCGAACGGCGAGGTCCAATTCACATGGAACCCCGCCGTCCAAGCCAGCCGCTACTTCCT
>JAQBZS010000065.1 GCA_027622115.1 Planctomycetota bacterium
CCCGCCGTTCCGGCAGTTTTCGGCGGCAAATACGCCTCGACGATCCTGCTTTTCTTCCGCGTGCGGACACTGCTTTCAAAGCATTCAGTTTGACTGAGGCACATTGATGTTCGAATGGTTTCGCAACGTGTGGGTTGCGGTGAAAACGGTGATCCATGGCTTGTGGGTGACCATCTTTACGATGGGTAAGACCTACAAACGTGGCACCTTCACCCAGGTTTACGAATACCCGGAAGTTCCGGCCAACGTGAAACCCCGCTACCGCGGTTTTCATCGCTTCGATCTGACCGTGTGTATCGGGTGCGAAAAGTGCGCGGTGGCTTGCCCGGTGGATTGCATTTACATCGAGAAAGAAAAGAGCCCTGTCGGCAAGGGGTTTCGAGTCGATAATTTCTCGATCGACTACACCAAGTGCATGTTTTGTGCATTGTGCGTCGAGCCGTGTCCCGTCGACTGCATCTTCATGGGTTCGAACTTTGACCTCAGTTGCTACAGCCGCGATGGTTGTATCGTGGATTATGCAAAGCTGCCGCTTGAAGTGGCGTGGGGCCAAGCCACACTGAATCCTCAAGTGGTGGCGGAATCGAAAGTGCTTTACCAGCCGGTTTGGGTCAAAGGTGAACCAAGCCCGTTTGAAGTCTCCGCCGAAGAGTAGGGTCGCCTCCTAGAAGCTATCTGAAAAGGGGTCTGACCCTCTCCGGCCTCAGTTCTTGCCGGGGTTTAGCGAGGCCTCCAAAGGGTCAGACCCCTTTTTCAGATAGCTTCTAGCTGATCTTGGGTTCGTGTCTTGCTGATTCGTCGAAAAAGACCGCTGCGGAGCCATCATGAGTGAATCCAAGCAGTTTCTTACCGTGGACCAGGCCAATCAGCGCTTGCCGTTGGTTCGCTCCATCGTCGCGGACATCGTCGAACTCTACGATCATGTCGCTCAGCGCCGGGAACGTTTGGCGGAAATCAAGAGTCTCCGGCCGGATCGTCAATCACTGGTCGATGACGTTTACTCGGAAGAGGTCGAGCAGGACGAACGTGATCTGGAACGAGAAATAGTTCGGCTGCGGGGTTTTGTGGCGGAACTGCAGGGCTTGGGAGCCGAACTGAAAGATCCCACGATCGGGTTGGTTGATTTTCGAGCCAAGCTGGAAGATCGTGAGGTTTGCTTGTGCTGGAAACTTGGTGAAGACGAAATTGGCTTTTGGCACGACGTTGACGCCGGATTTGGGGGACGCCAGCCGCTTCTGGTCGGCGCCGCCACTGGAGACGGGACTACGGAAGACGTAACCGATGCCGAAGCGTGACCCATTTCGGCGAAACACGCTGTAACAACCAGACACGCTGTAACAAGAAGACTCTGTGGGAAGAAACAGGACGAATTCATGACAAATCTCGTCGGGCACTTTTTGCTGTTCAGTGTCGTGGCGATCGGATTCCTGCTGGTTCCGCTGCTCGTGGGACGACTGCTGCGTCCCAAATTGCCGACGCCGGAAAAGGACTCGATCTACGAATGCGGAGAACCCACGATTGGGTCGAGCTACATTCAGTTCGATCTTCGGTTTTATGTGGTCGCTCTGCTGTTCATCATTTTCGACGTGGAAGTGGCATTCTTCTTTCCGTGGGCGTTGATCTACGGCGGAGCCATGCAGTTGGCCGACGAGGGCTTGAGTGCGACGGCGCGTGAAGCCGTGTCCTCGAAATTGCTGAGCACGCCGATTGCCGAACTCGGCAGCGAAAACGTCATCAGTGCCGAAACCGCCAGCTTGATCGGAGTCACCGGCTTGCTCGACATTCTGGTGTTTTTCGGGGTGTTGCTGGTGGGCTTCGCGTATGTTTGGAAACGCGGAGATCTCGACTGGGTGCGTGCCGTCTCGACCCACGCCAAAAAGGCCAAGGTGCGACAGCCCGCCGGTCGAAGCGCGCCGGTCACCGAATCTTCAGTGGCGTAATCGCCTTGCTCGTTCGCCCTTGGTTTACAACTTGGAAATGTCGATGACCGCCGAAGAAGTCCACGCCATCTTGCTTGAAGAATTTGGGAGTGAGTCAATTGTCGACCTGAAACTCGATGCGATCGATCCTTGGATCGAAGTCCGAGTACAAGACATCGTTGAGGTCGGCACGTTTCTCCGCGACGACGAGCGGTTGCACTTCGATCATCTCAATGACTTGTGCGGTGTCGACTATCTCGAGCCGGATGCGAAGAAGGCCAAGAAGTTCGAGCACGAGCCGCATGTCGAAGTCGTGTATCACCTGTCGAGCGTCGACCTCAATCATCGGCTCGTGGTGAAAGTTAAAGTGCCGCGTTGGCACGACGGTGTTGAAGGACAATTGCCGGAGGTGCCTTCGGTCAGTGACGTCTGGAAGATCGCGGACTGGCACGAGCGGGAATGTTTCGATTTAGTCGGCGTGCATTTCACGGGTCACCCAAATCTCGTGCGGATCCTGTGCCCGGAGGATTGGGAAGGACACGCTCTCCGCAAGGATTACGAGTTCCCACTGGAGTACCACGGTATCCGCGGCAAATAGAACGACGTCCGTCTCGTCCATCTGTGGCAATTTCAAGAATCTGAATCATGTCAACTCTGCTTGAAGACCAGCGAATCGTGGAATTCGACGTCCGCACGGACGAAATGCTGGTAAACATGGGTCCGCAACATCCGAGCACTCACGGCGTATTGCGTTTGCTGCTGCGGACCGACGGCGAAATCATTCACGAATGCACGCCGCATATCGGTTACCTGCATCGGAGCGCCGAGAAGATCGGTGAGAATCTCTCGCCTCCGCAATGGATCCCTTACACGGATCGCATGGACTATTTGGCCGGGATGAATATGAATCTCGGGATGTCGCTGGCGTTGGAAAAGCTGGTCGGCATGGAGGTTCCGGAAAAGGCGATGCATCTGCGAGTCCTGATCGCCGAACTGGGACGCATCGCCAGCCATCTCGTGGGCATGGGAGCTTACGGGCTCGACCTGGGGACGTTCAGCCCGTTCCTGTATGCTTTTCGCGAGCGTGAAATCATTCTCGACTTGTTCGAGGAAGCGTGCGGTGCACGGCTGACGTACAGCTATTTGACGATCGGAGGAGCGACTCACGACCTGCCAACGGAAATCGAGATTCCGCCGGGTCTCGCGGCGCTGACCGGTCGGCCGATGGATACGCGCTTGCAGTGGCTGGATGCCGTCGAGATGTTTTTAGCGTGGCTGGAACCTCGGATCCACGAGTATCACACGCTGCTCACGCGTAACGCAATTTTCATCAAACGCACGGCCGGTATTGGAGCCATGTCTCGCGAAACCGCGGTTAGTTATGGCTGTACCGGGCCGGTCTTGCGAGGTAGCGGCGCGGACTTCGATCTACGGCGGGACGGCGAATCCATCTACACCCGAATGTATGAGGGTTATGACTTCGAGATTCCGGTCGCACCGTTCAAAGCGGCTCCACGCGAAGCGGTTCTGGGTGACAACTGGTGTCGCTTCTTCGTCCGCATGATGGAAGTTGTGCAGTCGATTCGACTCGTGCGGCAAGCCACGGAAAAGTATCTCGCGGCATCGGGAACACACCGAGTCCCGTACAAGATGAGCAACAAGCTCCCGAAGGACGAAGCCTATCTGGAAACGGAATGCCCGCGTGGGCAGATGGGGTTTTACTTCGTAGGCACCGGAAACTCCGAGCCGTTCCGTGCCCGAGCCAAAAGCTCTTGCTTCTGTAATCTCGCACCAACCGCCGAGTTGTGCGAAGGCATCTTACTGGCGGACATCCCGTCGATTGTGGGATCTCTCGACGTCGTGATGGGCGAGATTGACCGCTGACAAAAACGTTGCTGTTCGAAAATTCGCAGGGTCTCAACGCAAACACCCCGCAGTGAAGACTGCGGGGTGTTTGGCATTTGTAGTCGAAGCTGACGAGCGGCTTGAGTCACTCAACTTGCATTTTTCTTGACTTCATCCTCTAGGTCATTGAGTTTGCTGTTGTTTGAGATACCAACCCCAAGACCAGCAGCACCTGCTCCCAGACTAAGGAGATTAGTGGTTCCACCTGTGCCGAGTTGCCCGCGCACCACTCCGTTGCTGCCCAAAACAGTCAGGGCGCTCGTTTTGGCTGCTGGTGGAGCCGTGTCGGCATTCCAAAAGCGGAAGACTTGCGATTGGCGACCCGCCACAACTTGATGAACGCCGCCACGCAAACCTTGGACTCGGTACAGTCCCTTTTCATTGGTCACCGTGCGAGCGATCTCGCGTTTTCCGAATTGAACGGAAACCACGGCACCTTCAACGCCCCGGCCCTGCTTGTCGACCAACTGGCCCACGAGAATGCCGTTTTGGGCAAGCGCGACATCGCTAATCGTCGAAGTCTTGGTCGCAGTTTGGGGACCCGCAGCCAGCAACTGGGACGACAGCACACCGCAGCATGCCAAGCTGAGAGCCGCGCTCTTCAGCAACTTCAAACCCTTCATTCCGTTCTCCTCTTGAAAAAGACTTGGTCCGACCGAGTCCGTCCCGTTAGTTCCGCAGGCCGTGCCGAGGTCGGACTTCAACGGCTAGACCATTCCCGATCGGGGTTGGGATCACAGTCAACAGTTCGCGAGTCCCCGTTTGGGGATCGGAATACTCGTAACCAGAAACACGATCGGCATATCGTCCAGTGAATCGGGTTGACTCCATAGAATTGGAGCGGAGTGCGTTCGATCTCGCAGGTTCTCAAGCATCGCCGGACTAGATTTCCTATCTCGCGTGAATCCCCACGATTTAGACTAGTTTGGTACTGCGTTGCAGTGATCCAGCGACACGAAGGGATCCAAAGTGAAAAGCAACTTCTGCCGGAATTAGGTGCAGAAATTATGTCGACCTGAACAAGCTCCGCGCAGTTCCGGCAGTCCGTGCCGGAAATGCGCGGAGCTTGTTCGGCCTACTCTCCATTTCGGGTGGACCGGAGAAATGGCTCAAGCAGGCTTGGCAACTTGGGCGTGGAAACGAAAGTTTGACGCCCACGGATGGCAATGCCGGACCACGGATGCTTCACGCTTGAAATTGCGTCGCACCGAATTCAACCCTTGGTCTCGGGCATGGGTTGTTTGATGTAGATCTTTCGCAACTGCCAACACAGGCCGAGCGCGGCAACTGAAACGAGACCGACGGTGTACGGGCTCCACAGCGTGGAATGGGATGTGAGCCGTTGGCCGACGAGGTCAATTTTCTGCAAGGGAACCTCGCTAATTTCGACCAGTGCGGAACCCAGGATCGGGCTGGCGGCCATCACCAGAAAGAACTTGACCCACAACCTCGTGATCTCGGTCACGGCATCGTCCAAGTACAACTGCAAGGCACTTACGATGCCGATCGCCGCCAAGATCGAAACCGGCACCATCACGGGATAGAACCGAGCGTGTTCGCCGCTCGGAAACCACATCGTAAAGATGACCATCAACGCGGCTCCGTAGATCAGCAATGATCGCTCGACTACACCCGACAATCGGGGCAAGGGCAGCATCGAAATCACGGCGATTTGTGGAGAGTAGTTCACCATCAGCGAACCTATGCGACCGGCGATGTTGCTGCAATATTCGCGAAGTACCGCGAGGGCCGCGATGAATTCCGGCGACGCGTATTGGTTCAGTGCTTCGGCCAGCGGCGATTTCACCACGTTCAGATGCGAGATCAGGCTCGCGCCCATCGGCACCGCAACAGTAATCAGAGCGGCGATGAGGATTCGTCGCCCGCTGGCTTTCAGCCGACTTTGCGTGGCCTTCTTTGCGACTTGCATGATGCCCCCGAATGCGGTCACCAACACGACCGGCAGACTAATCAGTGCCGCCGGGAGATGAATCAACCCGCTGCATGCGATCAACAAAAAGCACCGAAACTTTGGGACTTGCCGACCTTGGAGAACTCGCGTGGACAATGCCAGTGCCGCCGTGGCGAGCAGATAGGCCAGCGGCCGCGGTCCCGGTCGAACGCCTTCCTCGTAGATGATCGGATTGCAAACGAAGACAGCCATCGCCACGACGCCCAGTAGTCCCAGCGCCAACGGACGTTGGGTCCAGTCGTCGTCCTGGACGGTCGGAATGCTGGACCGACGCTGAGACTCGGTTGCCGCGAATGAGTCAGTCGAATCGTTGTCGGCAGCATTTTCGAGATGGCCGAGGATGTCGCCGGATGCGAGTTCTTCCAGTTCCCCGGATGCTCGACGCGCGCTCCAAACGCGCATTCCAATCCGGCGTACCAACAGCATCGTGATCAGCGTGCAGATCACGTTCAGCAGCGACAATCCTTGATGGCTATGCAGCTTGAACAGAGGAGTCGCGATGGCGGCGTAGGGCGCGGCCAGCAGATCATCGGTTGAAAGATCCTCAAGCGTAATGGCATCACCGGTGCTGAGTCGGTTCAGCATGTCGCGTTCGACGGACATTTCATCCGTCAATTCCGCGATATTGGCGGGCGGCAGCACTTCGAGCGTCACGCTGACCGACGACTCGGTCAGCGAATGACTCATCATCGCGTAGACCGACACCAACAGCACGAGGGCCGACACGAGCCAAACGGTCTGCGCGAGTCGACGCAGACCGAGATTCGTTAGCGATTTGACTCGTTGGATGAACACCTGCAAAACCGTGGTCAACGATTAAACCTCAAGTGGAGTGTTGTAAGTGCGGCTCAATAAAGCACGGTCGCGAGTTTCCGCCGGTATTCCGTCACCAATTCCGATCCCGCGCCGAGTTTGTCGAACAGATGCACCATCACGGACTTGGCTTCGACACCGACTCCCGTTTTGTCCCGCGCCACGATCTCGATTCCCAACTGCAGGGCTTCTTCGTACTTATTCGTGCCGATGAGTGCCTCGGCCAACTTAAGCTGTAAGTTCAAGTCGTCCGGTGCCTCGGTCGCGGCTTGTCGAGCCGCCACCACGTCGCCGGCTTCTTCGACCACGGATCGCAATTCCAACTCGGATTTGACTCGTTCGGCATCCGGTTCCAGGAAACCGCGTGTCTCCAAATCCGCGATTAATCGGCGGCATTCGTCGTCTCGATCTTGAGCCAGCAGCGTCCGCGCGAGCATGGCTTTGACCTGACCCGCAGCCGGTTCAAGTTCCAAGACGGCGCGATATTTCGCTTCGGCGGCCGCTGGGTCGGCTTCTTCGAGGTTCATGCCTTCGTTCAGCAATTCGTCCGCCGGAGACGGCACGACCGAATCGATCCATTCGCGAATTTGCTCTTCCGGCAACGCGCCGGCGAATTGGTTCACTGGCTGCCCATCGATCATCGCCACCACCAGTGGAATCGACTGAATTCCAAACGCCCCGGCGATTTGTTGGCACTGTTCAATGTCAACTTTCGCCAACAGAAAGCGGCCTTTGTATTCCTCGGCCAGCTTGTCCAAGATCGGAGCTAGGAGTTTGCAAGGCCCGCACCACTCCGCCCAGAAGTCGATCACCACAGGCACTTTCGACGATCCATCCAGGACGACCGACTGAAAGGTTTCATCGGTGACATCCACGATCCATGTCGAATCAGACATGTTGCTAATCCTTGTTCGATAAAGGCCGGAATTGTTGTTTCGCTGCAATGCCCAGGCGTTGGATTTGGGATCGGCAGGCGGTGCCCACCAAGCGATCGCAACGCGACTAAAAGCTATCTGAAAAAGGGGTCTGACCCTCTCCGGCCTCAGTTTTTGCCGGGGTTTAGCGAGGCCTCCAAAGGGTCAGACCCTTTTTTAGATAGCTCCTACTGAATGATGCCCCGCGTGATGTTCATGAACGCATCTTCCAAGCTCTCGGTCTGGCCGTGGAATTCCACCACCTCAAAGCCTTCGTTGACGGCTCGCTTGAGCAACTCGGCCCGCTGTTGGTCTTGACCTTCCAGTTCGAATGTGACGGCATTCGCCTCGGGAGACACCATCGAAACCAACGGCTGCTCCAACAACCACTTCTCAATCCGCTCCGTGCCGTCGATGACTCGCATCGAAAGCGAAGCCGTGTGTTGACGGCCTCGACTTTCGCGTTGCAGCCGAGAGATCTCGTCGACCGTTCCGCTGGCCAGAATTCGACCGGCTTCGATGATTGCTGCCGAATCACAGATCTCGCCCAGCTCCGTCAGGATGTGCGAACTGATCAGCACGGTTTTTTCCAGCTCGGTGGAAAGCAGCTTGATGAGTTCTCGCAGCTCGACGCGAGCCCGAGGATCGAGTCCCGCCGCCGGTTCGTCGAGCACCAAAACATCGGGATCGTGGATCAGCGTGCGACCCAGTCCCAGCCGTTGCGACATGCCCTTCGACAGCGTCGCGATCGGCTTGTCCTGCATCTGATTGAGTTCCGTGAACTCCATGACTCGGCGAACCGCATCGCGTCGGCGATCATCGCGGAACCCGTAGGCTCGGGCGTAGAAGTCCAGATATTCGACGACGTTCATATTCGGGTACTTACCGAACGCGTCCGGCATGAACCCAAGGATCTTGCGAACCTTGTCCGGGTCATCAACGACGGAATAGCCGCACACGAAGCAGTCGCCCGCGGTCGGCGTGTCCAGCGTCGCCAGAATTCGCATCGCCGTGGTCTTGCCCGCACCGTTCGGGCCGATGAATCCAATCACCTGACCTTTATACGCCTTGAAGGACACATTGTTGACGGCGCGAAGTTTGCCGAAGTGTCGATGCAAATTGCGAATTTCCAGCGTTGGTTCCGCATCGAAATCAATCGGCTTCGATCGTTTCTTGCCGCTCGTGAAAACCGGTTCGTCCGTCATGCAGTGCCTTTGAACTGTGCTGCCGATCAATGCGGGCGGTCGCCATGTTGAGTTGAGTCGCGCGGAATCACCACGGACCGCGCTGATGCTGCTGCAAATTCTGAAAGCTGTAGTAGGCCAGAACGGCGAACATGATACCGATGTAGGTTTGCTGCTGCGAAAGAGCCAACAATGCGACGCAGGCACCGGTCGCGATGCTGATCTTCAACGACGTCTCGTTGCCGCTGCGACGGCTCAGCAACAGGCACACTTCGCGGCAAACGCGGCCACCATCGAGCGGAAACACCGGCAACAGATTGATCAAGCCCCACCACAGATTGATGTGGATCATGTTGATGAGCGTCAATTGCAGGGCGGGATAGCGAACCAACGTTGCGGTCGGCACGAAGTACCAGATGGCTTCCACCAGGCCGTACAACAAAAAGCCGGCGTTGGGGCCGTTGAGTGAAATCGTGATGCTGCGTTTGGCCGAATCACCGAACGTGGGCAGGTATTCGGCATAACCACCCATGTAATACAGCACGATTTGTGTTGGCCAGCCGAAGTAGCGGATGGTCAATGCGTGGCCCAACTCGTGGACGAGAATGGAGATAAACACGCACAACGACCACAGCACGGCAATCATCAACGGATTCAGGCCTGTCGCTTCCACCCATCCGGGGTTCCGCGGCCAACCCATGATCATCGACACGACCCAAAACAGCGGGTGGACTCGCGTGAAGATGCCGAAGACGTAGAACCGGAGATCGTATTGCGTTTCGGGGGCTTGACCGAACATGACAGCACCAAGAGGTCGAAATGATTCGGCGAGACTGTAGTTCGCCAACCGGCGCGTCTCAATGAGGCGTCTCGTGTTGCGGTGGTTTTCAAGTTTCCAGCTTGCGAACATCAACGCACGGAATCGACCCGAGCCGTTGATCGTGTTGTCCGGTGCCGGTTCGACATCCAATTCAGACTCTGTTGACTCCAACGTTTGCTGAAAGATAATCTCCCCCCGGTCTGACTGGCCGACAATCAGAAAACATGCTCGCAGCATTTCGAACGAGCATGAGACGCGGGTGTAGCTCAGTGGCAGAGCGTCACGTTGCCAACGTGAATGTCGAGGGTTCGAATCCCTTCACCCGCTCTTTTTTTATGCCCGTACCTCGAACCGCTGCTTCACCCTGGCGGGACGTTGTCGCGGAAAGAGGCGTGTTCTCTTCGTCGACAGTGGGTACGACCTCGGAGCCGTTGTGAGTGCGGATTGCATCCAAAGGAACGAAGCGTGAGTACTGAAGAAACCACTGCCACGGCAGAAGCTCCCGTGGAAAAAGTCAACAAGTTGAATCTGGACGTGCAGATTGATGACGTCGGGCCGTGCCGAAAGCACGTGCGGGTCATCGTGCCGCGCTCGGACATCGACACCTACCACTCGAAGGCCATCGAGCAAATCATCGACAGCGAAACCATCCCCGGATTTCGCAAGGGGCACGTGCCGCAAAAGCTGGTCGAGAAAAAGTTTCGCACTGCGATCACGGATCAGATCAAGCAACAATTGCTCGTGGAAAGCCTGGAGCAAGTTGCCGAGACTCACGAGCTGGATCCGATCAACGAACCGGATTTTGACCTGGAAACAATCGAATTGCCGGAGGACGGTGATTTCGAATACGAATTCGAAGTGGAAGTCCGCCCCAGTTTTGCTTTGCCGGACTTCTCCTCGATCGTGATCGACCGACCGACTCGCGAAATCACCGATCAGGAAGTCGGCGCTCACCTTGATCAATTCCTGGCACAGTTTGGAGAACTGGAAGCGATCGAATCCGCGGAAGCCAACGACTATGTCACCATCAACGCCACGTTGACCCACAACGGCCAACGACTGCGCGAGATGGACGATCTGACGGTTCAACTCAAGCCGGTGTTGCGATTTCACGATGCCGAAGTGAGTGGATTTGACGAATTGATGACGGGTGCCAAGGCCGGTGACGTCCGTGAAGTTGACATCACGATTTCCACCGAGGCCGAGCTGATCAAAATGCGCGGCGAAACCGTGCATGCCAAGCTCAACGTCGAAGACGTCAAACGTCGTCAGAATCCGGACATGAATAAGGAGTTCTTTCAACGAATCGGCGTGGAAACCGTCGAGGAAATGGAAGAACTCATTCGCGGAAACCTCGAAAGCCAGTTGCTGTACGAACAACGGCAGTCCGCTCGCAGTCAGGTTTTGGCACAGATCACCGAGTCCGCCGATTGGGACTTGCCCGAACAGCTTGTGTTGCGTCAGGTGGAAAACGCCTTACGCCGCGAAATGCTCGAAATGCAGCAGGCGGGCTATTCGCAACGCGAGATCGCCGCACGCGAAAGCCAAATGCGCCAAAACGCGGTTTCCACAACTCGCGAGGCGCTCAAAGAGCATTTTGTGCTCGACAAGATTGCCACCGAACAGACCATCGAAGTCTCCAACGCCGACATCGAGCAAGAAATCTCCAACATGGCCATGCGACAGGGCGAAAGTCCCCGTCGGCTGCGAGCCCGCATGGAAAAGTCCGGCGTCATCGAGAATCTCGAAGCCCAAATCCGCGAGATGAAAGCAATCGACTACGTCCTCGAACATGTGAAGTTCGAAGACAAGCCCGGCGAGCGGACTGAGTCGGATAATGTGTTCGCAGTCTCCGTCGCGATCGGTGCTTCGGTGGCTACCACGACATCCGACGCTGTGAAGAAAACAGCGATCGAAGTCATTAAGTCCGACTCCAGTGAAGCCGATGACACGGCTTCAACTCCGGAGTAGTTCGCACGTCGCGGGGTTCAACGTCGAATTAGAAATTCGTTGGAATTCAGGACGGCCCAGGCGACGTCTTCCAACCCGCGACGTCGGTTGGATTGCCCGCGAATGTGACTGACCGCCGCCTCAACTTCGACCTTGGACGGAGCCCGACTCAAGGCCGACCAATAGAACTCGTTCAAGAACACGCGGTCCTCGACACCTTTGAGGGCGTTGGTGATTAGACCCGTCGAACCGCGCAGGAGTTCGTCAATCAATTGCCCGCTCACAAGTTCAAATGTCTGTGCGAGCGTTGTTTCCTCGGAACGCTCGCATTCGCACGTGAGCAACCGGCCCGGCTTGCCGAACAACGTGAGAAACTTGTCGCCGATTTCGGGGGGACTGTATCGATGCCCCCCATTTCGCACTCCGGCGAGCTGAACCGCTTTGATTCCGCGTGGCTGACCACCGAACGCAACGGGAGCACCCAACACGCCGGCCACCGCGTCCAACGTTTGCTCGGCCGATAGCCGACGCGGCATGCAGCGAGCAAACAGGCCGTCTTCATGCTGGTTGGTTTCGTTCGGCGTTGATGCAAGCTGATACGTCTGCGAGTTCATAATAACGCGCATCAAATGCCGCACGTCGAACTTATGCTCGATGAATTCCTGCGTCAGCGAGTCCAACAGTTCCGGGTTGCCTGGCGGGTTCGTCGTTCGAAAGTCGTCGACAGGATCCACGACGCCTCGGCCCATCAATTGAAACCAGATGCGGTTCGCCTGCGTCGCCGCGAACCGCTGGTTTGTTGCTGATCCGATCCACGACGCCAGTCTTTGCAAGCGATCCTGCTTCTTGTCCTTCGTTGCCGTGTCGACAGCGCTCGCACCGAGAAACCGCAAACCGGCGAGCTTGCCCGTCCGAGGATTCTTGACGTCGCCCTGGTCCTTGATGAGCACGATCTGTTCGCCGTTGAACTCGTGCTTGTCGAATTTGTCGGCGCGTTTGTTTTCGACGATCTTGTAGTCAATGCGGGCGAAGAAGTTGGACCAGTCGTAATAGTCATCCTGGGTCCAACGATCGAACGGATGATTGTGGCACTTGGCACATTGCAATCGAATGCCGAGGAAGAGTTGGGCGGTCGATTCAGCCCGCGACTCGGGATTCCGCAACGTGCGATAGAGATTGGTGGCCGGAACTTTGTATGTGCTGCCCCGAGCCTCGATGAGTTCCTTAGCAAACAGGTTGAGCGGCTTTCGTTTCGCGAAGGACTCACGAATCCACGAGTGAAACACGCGGACGCCGGTTTCGTCGAGCGTCTTCACTTCAACTCGCAACAAGTCCGCCCAACGCAGCGCCTGCATGTCGTTGAACTCGTCCGACGCGAGTAACTCATCGACAAGTTTGGCTCGCTTGTCGGGGTTGGACGACGCGACGAATTCGCGAGCCTGCTTGGCGGTGGGCGACAACCCGGTCAAATCGAGATGGGCGCGACGCAGAAACGTCGTGTCGTCACAAACCGGCGAGGGATTGACTCGCAGCCGTTGCAACTGCTGAAACACGGCACGGTCCACGAAGTTCTCGGCTGCCGGGGGACGGAACGAGAAGTCGACTCGATGCGGGACAAATTCGAGCCGCACGGGGATTTGGTGGTTCAAGTATCGCACGGTGATCGTCGTGCGTCCCGAATTCCCAGCAGTCGCCACGCCGCTGGAATTGATCGACACGAACAAGGCGGACGAATCGAAGACGGCGAGTTCGGTGACGTCGCGTCGAGTCCCGTCGCTGAATCGAGCTTCGACTTTGACGGCGACCGAATTCTTGGGAGCGTGGACCGTGGCATGACTGGGCTGGGCGCTGATGCCGACAACTCGCGGCGCATGGGGCGAATCGTCCGGCATGCCGGCAGCGATCCAGCTCTTGAGCCGTTGATACTCGTGCGAGTCGATGCCGAATCGGCGGCCACCTTGATGGGGCACGGACATTGTTGGTTTGAGCAGCAGCAGGCTCGCGGTGGGCTGCAACGCGTTGGCACGTCGACCGCCAAGTTGCCGAGTCAGCGTGCGAAAGTCGGCATCCGGGTCTTGCCCGCGCAACGACAGTTTGAGTCCGCCTTTCCCATGAGCGTTTCCGTGACACGTTCCAGCGTTGCAAGCGGCTCGCGAAAGCACGGCCATGACTTCGCCGCGAAACGACGGGCTGTCATCCCCCACGGCTGCGGACCGCGCAGCAAGTACTGTCAGCATGAAGGAGAATGAGAACGCGAAACCGCGTAATTCAACTGCGAACATGGGCGATACCCACCAGCGTTAAAGTCTTCATCGAGTCGCTCGCGCCACTAAAGAATTCGTCAGTCAAGAGCGAGTTTTCAACACCCTCTTCCTACCCCTATCTTCCAAATATGGGACGAAGCCGAAACAACTTGAACAATTAGGGGCGACGCTGAAATTAAACGCATTGGATGTAGTAGCTGGATTCGCC
>JAQBZS010000066.1 GCA_027622115.1 Planctomycetota bacterium
AACAGAACGTCCGTCCGTAGCTTACCGCGTCTCGACCGAAAACAAACGCACCCAACAACGCCGTAACTGCCGTTCCAACAATGAGTTTCTTCAACATGTCTGGCTCCTGATGAAAAGCGATGGCTCGATGGCTGACGGTGCCTGGGGAAAATCTGCGGCGTCCGCGTTCAATGAGCCGTAGTTCGCAGGTTTCAGACGGAGCTTAGGTTGAACATTGCGTATTTCTCAATTTCTTGAAAATGACGTTCATCCAACGACTGTAGCTTGGGACCATTGTCCCGAGCGGCCCGGACCCCCGGACCCATTGTTCCGAGCGGCCCGGACCCATTGTCCCGAGCGGCCACGGGACAATGGTCCCATGCTACTGGGATGTTTCCAATTGCGAGTTGCCTTACTTGGCCTCGGATTGCCGCACGATTTCCACCCTTCCCCCGCGGCTCATCAGGTCCAAGCCCGGCGATCGCTTTTGGTCGAACAGGATTTGTTCCGGTCGACTCATCAAGTGAAATTGAGCCATGAAGTCGCCTTGCGGTATCGGTGTGTGGAAGCTTCGCCAGTTGCGACGCACGGAATCGTGTTCACCGGAATGTGTGACGCTCAAGTCATCGAGTTCTTGTCGGTCGAGATTCGTGCGCGCCGTGCCGCAATTTGTCGCCGCGAACAGCGGCACGCCGAGTTTCAAACCTGGGCTGAGATTAAGTCGAACCCCTCCAGCCAGACTGACGACTCGATGCGCGGCGACTTGAATCGGCGCGGCGATCGAGTACTGCGTGTCGCCAAATTCATTTTGCACATTGACGATGCCCGCGATGTTTCGCAGTGTCAAATTCGACCGCACAAAACTCGCCGTCAGGTTTCCGCGGATGTTCGTGATCGAGCATTCGCGAGCCGCCGGCGTGAAGGCCGTCCGGAATCCGCCCGCGTGATGGTTGCCCGTATTCACCATTTCGGTGGTGGCTTCGACGGAGACATTGCCGCCCACATCCTGGATCGAGTCGATTGGGACGTTCAATAACGTGAGTGGTCCGCGGTGATTCCGCACTCGAAACGTGCCGTTGTAATCGCGATCGCGAGACCCGGACGCCGTCATGATGAGGTGTGATTCCAACCCCGAAATGTCCACGCCTTGCTGGCAGCCACGAACGAGTACCGCTCGGCACTTCGGCACATAAAGCGTGAGTTTGGCATGCCGACGCCAGCGACTCCCCTGGCTTCCGCCGCCTTCCGGCCTCTGAATCTCGTAATGGATCTGCCGGTTGCCTTCCTGATGGATCATGCCGGCCAGCGTCAATGAACGCACCTTGCGACCTTGGAACTCCGCGAATTCCTTGTAACCGTCGGCAATGTGTTGGACGAGCTTTTTACGGCGCTCGCGCTGCTTCGCAGTCAGTTTCTTGCCGTCGGGGCCAGCCAGAAACTTCTCGTTGTCGGCTTTTTGCTCGGCTGGAGTGTTGCCGACGAATTGTGGCACTGCTTCGTGTGCATGCTTGATCAAGATTCCGTCGAGGTGCCGCTTTACAGATTCCTTGGTCGCGTCTTTTCCCGCTAACACGATGCGTTCCAATTCGTACTTCACATGCGGCTGATCCCAGCCCACGATCTTCACCTTGTCGGATGTGAGCACGAGGAGTTGTTCCGGTCCGAGTTCAAACGTGCCTTGTTCAACTTGGCGATGAATCTGAAACGCACTCACCAGCACTTTCTGGTCGTTCACCAATCGCTGGACCTTCTTGAGTTCATCGCGCAGTTGCCCGAGTTCCTCGGCTGCGACATCGGATTCAAGTTCACCGTTTCGCACGCGTCCTTCCAACGCAGCGACTTCCGCGAGCAGCCGTTCGAATTGCTGTTTGAGTCCGCGTCGCACAAAGAACGTGCCTTCGAATGTGTGCTCCAAAACATCCGAACCCTTCGGAGCAACGGCAAACCCGCGATCTTCATCCGCGGAATCCACTCGCCCAGGCATCCAAACCAACGTGACGACCAGAACGAATGCGAATATCAGTTTCATCATGTATTCCTAGCGGAATCTCTGGAATCCAAGTCGTGTGAAAGACGCAAAAAAATGCCGGCCTCAACGCGGGTCCAATCATTCACGGGCATACTGCCGACTCCTGTTTCGAGGCTCTGCGTCAACACACGCAGTGTACCGGTTGTGGATGGCGTTCGGCAGACGCCAAAAAACTTACGACGCGTGCAACAGATTTCGCAGTTGGCCGTTGAGCGGTGCGGTGCGTCCGGCGAGGCCGCCAAAGACAACGGGGTGCCGAACGCGGTCATTGCACTGCGGCGAATTCCCGCGTGGGATGTTCGTCGGCGAGTGCTGGAAGTGGACGGGCAAGTCGTCAAGAGCTTTCGTGTACCGGCCATTCATCAGGAAATGATCCTGAGCGCATTTGAGGAAGAAGGGTGGCCGCGATGCATCTTTGACCCAATTCCGAGGAACCGAGGGGTCGCTGCCGAACGCCGCTTAAGCAACGCCATCAGTCGATTGAACGGCAAGCAGATTGCATCCTTGATCCGGTTTAGTGTAAACGGCAACGGGACCGGCTTCGCTTGGCGGTGGGGTGTCGTATGACAGTCGATTCCGCGCGAGTCCCGAATCGCAGTCGAATCCGAATCGAATCGTAGTTGAATCCGAGACGAATCCAGTGGCGACAATTCTGAGCTGGATCAACATAGTATTTTAGGAAGCATGGGCATTGACCGTAATAAGGGCCAAATGATGTCCGATGAGAAACTCGAATCGACCATCGCGTCGGAGATCGATGCGGAACTTGCGATCCGTTCGGCGACCGCAAATCCCGAAGCGCCCTGCGTCAACGTGGTGGGCTCGCGGCACTTCCTGGACTCATTGAAGTCGATCTGCCGATTGCCCGAATTTCTGCTCATGCGCGGCGGGAGAAGTCGATTCGGCATGGGCATATTTCGAAACTCGTCATTGATTGTGCTGACCTTGCTCGCCGCGGCACCGTGCGGCGAGACTCGCGATGTCGAGGGCTTGGTACGAATTGCAAGATTGATCGACGGTCTCGGCGACAAGTCCTATGTCGTGCGCGAATCGACCGGAAAACAACTTGAAGCTGTTGGCGAACCGGCGCTTCCGTCGTTGCGATTCGCCATCAAGAACAGCCGTGATCCCGAGATTCGCTATCGCGCACGACGACTCGTCGGCAAGATCATGGCGACCGCCTGCCAGAGCAAGTCGACTGGTTTGAAACTTGTCCTGCTGCACGGCGGCGAATTCACGATGGGCTCCACCCCGAAAGAATTGGACCGCCACGATGACGAGCAGCAGCATCTTGTGCGGATCACGCAACCGTTTTTGATCGGTGCCTGCGAAGTGACGCAGGACGAGTATCGCCAAGTCATGAACTTGCAGCCGAGCTGGTTCGCGACGACCGGCTCGGGCCGAGACAAAGTCGCTCAGCTTCAGACCGGTCGCTTCCCGGTGGATTCGGTCTCGTGGTACGACGCCATCGAATTCTGCAATCGGCTCAGCGAACGTGATCGGTTTTCGCCCTACTACAAAATCGCGGACGCCAAACGCACCGGGAATTCCATGGTCGCGGCGAAAGTCACAATCGTCGGCGGCTTGGGATACCGGCTGCCCACTGAAGCGGAATGGGAATACGCGTGCCGCGGTGGAACGGCGACGCCGTATCACTTCGGGAGCCGTCAAGGCGGCGGGAATTATCAATACATGTCATCCACCGGGTACGGCACCGTGTCCCAAAAGCTCGGACGGACAACGACCATCGCCAGTTTCTCGCCAAATGCATTTGGGATTTATGACATGCACGGCAATGTCGCCGAATGGTGCTGGGATTGGTACGACAAGACGTACTATTCCGCGTCGCCCGCGACCGACCCGCGCGGACCGGACCACGGCGACCATCGCGTTTTGCGAGGCGGGGCGTGGTTGGTTAAGCAATCCAGTTGTCGCTCGGCGACCCGGTTTTGGCACACTCCCGCCGAGGGGAAATATTTTGTCGGTTTTCGTGTCGCGCGTGATCCGTCTCATTACATGATTACACGAAACGACTAAAAACAGTGAAGGCGATTTGCTGACGACGCACCAACGGTTTACGACTCGACACAACTCTCGTTTGAACCGTCAGCCGAATGCGTACGCGTGTCACATCCGCCAACACGCGTACGCCTTCGGCTGACGGTTAAATTAAACGAGCGCTAGCGTCAAAACAGCTAATGACACTTCTAGATTAGTGGCCGATGATCAAACCGAAATCCGTGCTGTCACTAACATTGTTCACGGCATTGACCGCTCTGTCGGGATGTGGTTCGTCAGGCAGTGCGCCACGTGATGGGAACTCAGACTCGCCCGCGGACGTTGCTTCGCGCGAAAAGAAAGTCGTGCCGCCCACCAACACTTCGCCGCTTCTGTCGTTCAAGGACCACAATCTCGTTTTTGTCAGCTTCGACGCCTTGCAGGCCGCGCATGTCGGTTGCTTGGGATACGAGCGAAACGTCACGCCGACAATCGACTCCTTGGCGGCACGGGGCTTTAACTTCCGCAACAACATCTCGGTGTCGTCTTGGACCGTGCCGGCTTCGATGACTTGGTTTACGGGCGTTTTTCCGTCCGAACATCGGATGACCAACAAGTATGCCGTCTTTCAGCCGCCGGTCACGAAGATCGCCAACTTGAAGGAGTTGTCGCCCGATCTCATCACCCTGGCAGACATCCTCAAACAAAACGGCTACGCCACGGGCGGTTTCACCGGCAACGCGGGCGTCAGTGGCGGCTTCGGGTACGAGCAAGGCTTTGATAAATACTATTACGAAAAAGGGAAGTTCGGCCGGATGGACCAAAGCATCCAGCAAGCACTCGTCTGGCTCAAAGCAAACCGAAACAAGAAGTTCTTCCTCTTCTTGCACGGTTACGATGTTCACGGTCAAAGCACTCCGTCAGGTGGTTTCGACTACCGTTTTGTCGATAAAGATTACAACCGCAGATTCACCGGCGCGGAACTGGAGCAAGAGGTGCTTCGCGAAGAAGGATTGGAAAAGGGACAACTCTCGATGCGAGGGGCCGACGTCCGCTTTTGGCGGGCCGTTTACGACGAGAAGATTCAACGTACCGACGAGGCCTTCCAACGATTCTTGGCGGAATTCGACAAGCTGGGGCTATCCGAGAAAACGATTTTCGTACTCACGTCCGATCATGGAACGGAGCTATACGAACATCGGCGGTTTGACCACGGCTTTACGCTTTATCAAGAACTGATTCGCGTCCCGTTGATTATCAAGCTTCCCGGTCGAACGGCGAGTCGCAAGATCGACGAACGCGTGAGCAGCGTTGATGTGATGCCCACCGTTCTGGAGTTGCTCGACGTCAAGTTGACCGACAAAACGAAGCGTCAACTGCGCGGGACAAGTCTCGTTGCCGCGATGCAAGGATCGCCAATGCGAAAGGATATCTTCTCTGAGACCGACTATCGCGAATACACTTACAAGCGCTCGATCATCTCACCGGATGGCTGGAAGTTGATTTACACGCTGGAAAATCGCACGCGCGAACTCTACGACTTGGCGGCGGATGCGGGCGAGACGATGAATCTGGCGGCATCGCATTCCGGCACGGCGGACGAACTTGAGCGACGATTATTCGCCCATTTCAAATCGATCGGACACGACCTCAACGGTCGTCGTTGGAAGGTCGGCCTCAACCCGGTGTATCCATCTCAGGGGCAAGCGTCACCCTAAGGCAAGCCGCAGTTAATAACCTACCCGGTGCCCGCATCGTCAATCGATGTAGATGAATTCGTTCAAGTTGAACAAGGAAAGACAGAGGTCCGTCATGGCCGCGAATTCAAAGCGGTTGACGTGGGATGCCTTAAGCCGAGCGGCCACGATCTCGTCGTTCGTGCGAACGGCCTGTTGCAACGGCGCGGCATCGTCCGCGAGAAATGTCGCGGCCAGATTGCGTTCACGGTCCGTGGGTTCTCGGCCCAAGGCTCTCAAGTAACACAGGTTGATGCGTGCCCGTGTATTGGGTTCCGCGTTCAGAAATATGTACGCGGCGAATGCGCGAGCCGCCGATAAGGACAGCTCGAAATTGAGCAACATCAGAGCCTGCGCGGCAATGGTCGATCGGTTTCGACGCGGGCAACTCGCATTCGTGTCGGGCTTGTCGAACACTTCGAAAATCGGGAATCGCAAGTTGCGGCGGACGAATAAGTAGGTGCTGCGACGCCGGTGATCTTGGACGTCGGCAGTGATCGGCCATTGCTTCTTGAGCAGCGTGACCAACAGTTCTTTCGGCAGCGGCGGACGAATGCCCCGTCCACCTCGCCGCTGATTCAAGTCGTCGGCTGCGGCCAATATCGCATCGCGAATTGCCTCGCCCTCCAATTGGTGGCGCGGCATTCGGGCCAGCAATTCATTGTCCGGATTTTGGCGTTTGGCGAGTTGCCACGACTCGCGCGCGGCTGCGGTTTGTCGGGGCGTCCAAGCGCGGCCGGTCGGGCGGCTGGCTTGACGGTATGTAGCGGACGTCAGCAGCAGCCGATGCATGCGATTCAGGCTGTCCAGAGAGCATTTGAGCGGAGAGAAAAGGTGACAGGCACCAAATGTGGGGTAAATGCGACGTCTGCGGCGTTTTTTGTCGCTCGTCTTCCAGGCAACCGTGTTCTGACGATGTTTACCTAACATTACCAACCTCGTCAATTTTGGTGCCTGTCACCTTTCTTTTCCCTTCTTTTCCCCAATTCGCGATGATCTTCGAGAATCGATTCCACGGGCTTCGACGCTTGATCGGATGTCGCGCCGGACTTTACGCATTTGACAACCCGCATTCGTTCAAGCCGGATTACCTCGCGGAACACACCTGCTCCTTCATGCTCAATCGCTAACACATATCTCTCACTTCCACGATCGTAAGATACGCATCGGGGTTCGCTTGCTTGGTGCCACTCGTATTCCGAATACTCATTCGGCAGGAGTTCAGCTACGACAAATTCGTCATAATCGTCTCGGCCGCGAATGCGAATGAATCCACTGCTACGTGGATGCGCCGCAGTGTAGGCGCGTGATCCCGATAGTTCGAGCGGGCACTGTTTTCTATTCACGCTTTTTTTTGGTAACCCGAGGTCGGTTATCAGTAAAGTCCGCCAGTTGCTTTCGGCACTGCCAGAGGCTGGGAATGACCCGTTTCGTAGATGATACTGCTGTAGTGCGTAGGAGATTGCAAGCAAATCGTGTCGCAACGAAGCGCGTTCACTGGTGTGGTGGCCGATCGATAAGTACGGCATCCAGACGGTTACCATTATAACTGACAGTGGAACCGCGGCTGCGATGATTGTCACTTTCGTCGTCACACTCAACGACACAGCAACCCCTTTATCCAAGTTCCCGTAGGTCAGGCTTTATCTGACTATTTGATCTGCGGCGTTGAATCCTCGCTGGAATTGAAGCGGAAGCGGATTTGTTTGCCGGAAAGGCTCAGCGTAATCTCGTTCGCGATCGGATCGGCTTGGACGTGGAACACGACCGACGACGGCTTGCCACCGCTGGCGAGGCTGTCATCCACTTGCTGATACAGCACGTAGCCGTCTCGCGTGTCGAGGCACAGCACGGATAGCGATCTGTGTGGGTTGCCTCGCAAGTTCGGCTCCACAGAATTGACTTCGCCTGCGAATACCAGAAACGGTGAGCCGGCGGCAATCGACGGTGTCAGCACTTGACCGTGGACTTCGGTTCGCCAGGCCACTTGGCCCGTGTTTTCGTCGAGGCCCATCACCGTGCCGTAGATCACTGGACGATCGTATCCGCTGTGTTCACCGTCACTTTCAAAGAGGGCTCGGGCAATCTTCGGACCGTCTCCGCTGACTCGTACGCCCTGATCGACAATTAAGACCAGTCGACCTTGCGAGCGGCGAACGAAGATCCGTTTCAGATGCGGCACCGGTCCGATTTCAGTTTCGCGAACTGTCTTGCCGTCTCGCAGTCGCACGACCGCAAATCGACCGCTGGTTTCGAGCACCGCGCAATGGTCGTCGTCGATCAGCGTCACTGCGGCCGTGGGATCGAAGTCGGCCTTCCAGACCGTTTCGAACGAGATTTGATCCACCAACTGCAACGAGTTGGCATACAACGCTTTGGTGCCGACCATCCGCAACTCGGGGCGTTCACTCATGCGCGACTTCTTGACGAACGAACCATCCACCGCTCGATAGACCGCCGCGTTTCGCTGGTCGGTGCCTTGATCGATGACCACCACGTTGTCCTCGTCCGCACACAGATAGGCCCGGCCGGTGATGTCGATCGGTCGTTGCCACAGGCGACTGCCGGTGACCGGATCGACCGCGATCAGGGTGTCCCGCACGAGGTAGAACACGTTACTCGCCGTGATCGCCAATCGATGCCGTTCGTCGGGAACTTCGCGGCGAACAAACCGCTGCTCGGCCAACGGATCCAGATCGATGTGCCATTGGATTTTCGGTGTGCCCTGCTTCCGGGCATCGATCAAATTCAACGCGTGAATCTGATTCGGCGTTTTGATCAACAGCAGATGGTGCCGCGACGAAATGCTGAAGACGTCGTCACGATAGGTGCCTCGAAACTTCCAGAGGACTCGACCGAATTCGTCCACGGCTCGCATGTCGTTGCCGGTGTACTTCAACGCGGAGTCTCGAAACACCGGCCCTCTTGAACCGTCGAAATCCATGATCTGAGTTGGAAAGATGTTGCCGTTCACATCCGCTTCTTCGACGTGGACGACATTGTTGGGCCACCGATGTTGGACCGGGGAAACATTCGGCGGTGCGTCCACTCCCAATCGGTCGAGCAGTTGCCGACCCGTCAGACCCTTCCAAACCACGGTCTCGGCAAACTCGCCATGCAGTCGCCGCACGGAATCGACGTACGGTTGCACTTCCATCGCGAGAGCCGCCAGTTCGACGCGACGCGCCAGAATCAGCGACTCGTGCGATTTGCGTTCTTTCGGCTCAAGATCGGTCCGCGCCGCGAGAATGCCTTCCAACAGTAGCAGTTGTTGCTCCAGAAGGATCGGCTGCGTGTCGGCGTCCAAGCGTTCGGCGATTGCTCGGTGCAGCAGCGGGCTCCGCAATGGCTGCAAGATTCGCAAGGCGCAGCCGAGTTTGTCGATGTCGTTCGCGGCGACCAAGCGTTCGACCCGCTTCCGCAACGTCGCGTCCATGTCGCGCTGCTGATCGGCTGGGACGCCTAGATACAGTTGTTGCAACCGACCGGCGATCCAACGATCCATGCGAACTTCACCCGGTTTCTCATGTTCGTCGGTTGACGAAACCATCTCGACGACGTTGGCTTCCGTCGCATATTCCGCAAGTTGCAGATACGCGAGAAACGCTTCGGGTTTTCGCTTGGACACAGTAAAGCCGGCTGCGAGATGCCGGTAAAACTCGAAGGCCTCCGCGTCGGACAGAATCGCCGAGCGGAATTCCTCGGTCCGCTCCGAGAAGCCCTTGAAGTCTCGTTGCAGCCCGGCGAAGTACGCGCGGACCAGTAACTGCCGAGTGCGTTCGGCTTTCGTGATCGAATACGCGCGTTGGAAGTCCTTCAGCGCGTCCGCCAAACGTCCGTCGGCCTTCGCCAATTCACCGCGAGCGATCAGCGCCGGAGGATTGTCCGGTTGGTCCTTGAGCGTGCGAGCCAGCGCTTCCATGACTTCTCGCGTGCGATACGCGATCAAGTCCGTTCCGTTCTGCGACAACACCACCCCGCCCGCACCGACGAGATTACCCGGCGTCAACCCATCGGTGGATTGGCTGCGTGCTTCGATGGCCCCGGTTTGCACGTGGAGCTTGAGGACTTCTCCGCTGGACGTCGGCAGGAAATAGTGGTTGCCCGTTCGGAAGCCGCGTCCCACCGGATTGTCGATAACCGTCATCCAGTCCACGTCACCCGTGTCCAGCAAGTAAGCACGCACGGATTTTCTGCCGACAACGATTGCATGTGTGTCGGTCACGGCAGCGAGAAACAAGCCGTCGCCGCGCGCCACGGCGTTCGTCCACACTCGCTCGCCAGTCAACAGGTCGATGCAAAACAGTTGATCGCTGTCTCGCGGCGTGACGAAGACTCGGCCCAACGCGATTATGGCATTCGAGTCCATCCAGGATCCGTTGCCGTCCAGCATGCCGGCATTCACGGTGACGATGACCCGTCTGCCGTTGCGGACAACAACCCGCCGCTGAAGCATCCGCGGGTCCAATTGTTGGCCCACATAACCGTGGCTCCACATGATGGATCGCGTCGGCAGATCGACCGCCACCACGGCTCCGCTATCCGTTGGGCAGACGACGATGCCTTCGGAAAACGACGGGGACAGACTACTGGTCCGGCGAATCGGGCCAATCCCCAATTGCAATGCCGAGCCGTGGATCAGTTGGTTCCAGCCGACTTTCGGACCGCCGCTCGCCAGCGGATCCAACGAGACGAGATACATGCCGCCCGCGCTCTCGGCGAGCGCAAACAGTGTCACTTCGGCCCGCTGCGTCATCGATTCTCGAATCGGCAGCGGCGCGCCCAGAAAGTAGTAGCCGCTCAGTAGCTGTTGAGTGGCACGTTCGCCGCCGATCTCCCACTTCATTTTTCCGGACTTCAGTTCAATGGCAGTCAGCACATTGGTCATCGGAGAGCCGCCGTTGAAATCTTGCGCAGTCGCCGGCAGCCGATGCACGGCGTACACGTTTTGACCATCGCTGCTGAGTGTGTTGAAGTTGCGATCCTGCCACGTGCGGTAGGAAACCAATTCTCGGACGCCGTCCAGGCCGGAACTGGTCGCGCCGCTTTCTGTCGCTTCCGTCAGAGTCGCTGCCAGCGAATCGTCGACTTCCGCCGAGTCCCACAGGTGACGACCGGTTGTCAGATCGAACGCACGCACCACGCCGATGCCCCGCACGACGGCTCGATCGCCAACCACCAACGGTTGCCCCGCCGGCAAGGCTCCAGCCGGGCTCGCCAATCGGCTCAAGCGTGTCGCGTCCACGTGACGAGCCAACATGCGACTCAGCGATTCTCGGCTGTCTTCGAATTCTTCGCCCACCGGTTCCGTGAGGGTTCGACCACAGCGAGCCGAGATACGGCATGCCGCCGCGTCCTTGAGCGTTGCGACTTGCATCACCCCGCTCAACCGGCCAATCGGTTTGCACTTGAGCGATCTCCATGCGATCGCCACGAAACTTCGCGGCCAACCATTCATTCGGATCAGCGTCTTTGTCGAAGAGCGAGACGTTGCGTCCGCCGATTCGCAAGGCACCGTTCGGCGATTCCTCGCGAAGTTCGCGCAGCAATTGCGCCGACTTCGCGTGCAAGCCGGCGTAGTGCCAACACAGTGCCGTGCGAAAGCCCAACATCGTGCGTTCGGCGTTGGAAGCGTGCGGATGCTGTCTCGCTCGCACGAAGCAGCGACCTGCCGCCAGCGGAGACGCTCGATCAAACAGATAGGCTCCGAACCATTGAATCGCGTGCAAGCCGGCTTTGGTGTGAAAGTACCGCCGAGTCACATTCACGACGGCTTCCACGTTGCCTGATTCCAAACCCTGTTGCAGCAAGCCCGCGGCGCGCGGTCCCTGAAGCAGTTCGTATTGCTCGCGAGCTTCCTGGGGCAGCCCGCCGATGTAGCGTTCGATTTGAAACTTCAGGCTGACGTGCGTCGTTGGATTCTTCGGGTCGACGATCAGCGAATCTTCGGGCCGATCGAGCAGCAGTTGCAATGTGGGCAGTGCCTGAGCGTATTGGCGTTCGTCGGCGAGTTTCATGGCTTGTCGAAACACGCGATTCAATTGCGGATCGACGAGCGACATCGTCGGCTGGCTGACACCTTGTGGCGTACGACCCGGAAAGAACACCTGCCCCGGCAGTTGAGTGGCAAGCAGAAGCACGGCGGTGCCGATCGAAAACGCGCGGCGCGGGAATGTCCACTGCATGGATATCGATTCCGTTTCTTTCGAGCGTTGAATTGCCAGCGATTCGCAATGGTGCAGTGTATCCCGCGTGAATTGACCGCAACAGATTGAATGGTCGGTGAATGACCGAGGCCCGTTTCTTGGCGGCTTCCACGTTCGGGGACAAATTCGAACTTACCCCGCAGACTATTGGAGAATCGTATGATGTTGTGGGGTTTCAGCTGCGGCTGAAACCACAAAACCCTGGTTGCTCCCGCACACTCTATCCATGGAATCCCGATGGCGAAGCGCAGTTCACTCGACGATCAATTGCGACGGCTCGCGGAACTACGCGACGCACCGGACTCGGACGACATCGAAGCGCAACTCGAACAAGCACTTCGTGCTCCGAACATTGTCGCCGCCGAAGCCGCCAAGCTCATCGGTGAACTCGAACTGCGATCGATGGAAGAACCGTTATTGGCGGCCTGGCATCATTTTCTCGAAGACCCAATCAAACGCGACGCGGGCTGCACCGCCAAGACGGCCATCATTGAAGCGCTCAATCGAATCAGCTTCGACGACCCGGACTTTTATTGCACGGGGATGCATTACACGCAGTTGGAACCGGCGTGGGGTACACCTGAAGACACGGCGGTCAATGTGCGTGGCGGTTGCGCGTTTGGACTGGCCGTGTCGATCGTGGCCACGAACACCGAGAAGCTGATTGCCATCACGGATCTGCTCGCCGATCAGTGCCGAGTCGCGCGGGCTCATGCAGCGCGAGCACTCGCCGATACCGGACGCCGCGAGGCCATTCCGATTTTACGACTCAAGGTCCACTGCGGTGATTCCGACCCCAACGTCATCGGAGGATGTTTCGCGGCCTTGGTGCAATTGGACGCCGAAGATTCGGTATCGCTGATCGCGGGGTTTCTTGTGTCGAGGAATGAAGACCTCATGTACGAGGCCGCAGCTGCGTTGGGCGAAGCCAGGCATCCGAAGGCCGTTAACGCATTGATCCAGGCTCACCGTCGATCGATTGACGCGGACATTCGAAGGGCCATCCTGATCAGCGTTGGTTTGTCGCGTGAGCCGCGAGCGGTCGAGTATTTGGTCGGACTGATCGAAAAGCAGGAAGCGGAGTCGGAAATCGCGCTCGAGGCACTTTCGCCCTCGCGGTTCTATCCGGACATCCGCGACCGTACACGTGTCGCGGTTGCCGCCACCGGGAATACGCGATTTTCGGCACTGTTTGACGAAATGTTCGCGGTCTGAGCGGAAAGCGTCGCACGCTGCCCAGTGGCGATGGCACGAGCACGGGCGTGTGGCAAATCTACAACCTGGCCGATGGACAGCCCGACACGCCTCCGATTCCTTTGCATTCCGTCGGTCCGAGAGGTCCACGGATGAATCTCATCCGCGAACTCCAACGATCGCATGGCCGCCGACATCGGTTACTTGGCGGCATTGATGGGCGATCCCGCAGCGCTGGTCAAGAGAATTACCGAGGAACACTTGCACGGATTTGCGGCTTCGGACTACGTCGTTCTCCCTGATCGTGGCGCTGAACTCAAGGATTCAATCAAAATGCAGAATCTACGCAGCAACCACTTTCGCGACATTGCATCTCGTTTTCGGAATCGCTCCAAATGCAGGCCGATTCGACCAACGCCGTTGAATTTCGAGTTCGCCTAGCGGGCAATCCGGTTAGGCAAGTGTGGCGAATAGTCGCTCAGCAGACGAAGAATGTCGTTTCTGCGGAGGCTTGGATGTTTCTTCCAGTCGGCAATCTGCTGTAGCCGATCGGAACTGACGTTGATCATGAGCAGCGATTTCGCGTCGCACTGCTCGGAATCGAGTGCTGTATTGGATATCGTCAGCAACTAGGTTTACCATCCGGCCCGCGCGACCTCTTGATTGCTCGAAAGCCCATCATGTCCACGCAGTTTCGGATTCCACTTGACCAGTTAGCCGACTTGGGGTGCATGTCAGCTTTTGCGCGCAGACGGATCACGTCGTGGACGTCAATAGGGGT
>JAQBZS010000067.1 GCA_027622115.1 Planctomycetota bacterium
GACTCGAATCCTTGGATGAATGTCCCCCGCACGAGCCCCATTCCGAAGATCTTCCATTCGTTGGAAGCTGATGGTCCATTTCAAAAATGTCTGCAATGCGGTTGCAATTTGTTCGACGGCCGACTGTACATGATTGAACGAGTCTTCCGTGACACCGAACCGATCATCGAATACGCCCTGTGCCAATCGTGCGTGCAACAACTCTCGGAAGAACTCTCGACCGACTCTCGGCAGGCGATCACGACGTATTTCCAAGAACACATCAATCTGGCGGAACGCGCGGAACGCATTCGACACGCGTTTGCATCGGGAGAGGTGGAGCCGTGGCTGGAAGAATGCATCGTGACGGGCAACAGTTGGTCGAATTGCCGCGAGCGTCAGATTTGTGCGTGGTGCGAAGGCGATCAGGTCCGACTCGATATGCCACCATTGATGATCTCCGGTCCCGCAGTGGAAGCGATGTCTGAACATCTCTCCGAGCAGACACGGGGCTGGATGAGCGATTTCGTGGGCGACAATTTCGGCATGCCCTCGGAATTCATCGACGCGCCGGATCTCGCCCCGATCTTTCTGTAAGCGTCGGGTGGGCACTGCCGACCGATTCAGTCTTGGTGCGCTCGCACTTCGTTTTCCAAATGGAGTCCACGCGAGGCTTTCCGAGTTCATGATTACCGAAAATCCGACTCAGAAGGCCATTCAGGTTCTGAACGTGCTGTCGGGCGATCGCATACGTCCCATTGGTCCCATCAGTCACATTTCCCATAGGACTTATGGGACTGATGTTGATCGTCAGGCGGGCAAGTCGGTGATCAAGCCCCAACTCGTTGGGCTGGCAAACCGGCGAGCCAAAAGTCAATCTCCATTGAAATGTCGCCGAACACGCTATGAGAATTCACAAACGCGTTCCCTCTCAACCAAATCCGCTCCTCAAACGATGCACGCGAATTGCCTAGGAATTCGTTAGCGTCTGTTCGCGTCGCCTTGGCGGTTTCGTTTCGAAAGCTTGATTGGTTTGAAGGATTGGAATGCGAGATTCGCTGGCGGCCAATGACGTGGTGCTCGTGGGAGCGGGTCACACGAACATGCATATTGTCCGGATGTGGCGGATGCACCCGATCCCGCATGCTCGCCTGACGATTGTGTCGCCTTTCAGCAGAGCAACCTACAGCGGCATGTTGCCCGGAACGCTGGCTGGGCTGTACTCGGCGGACGACATGGCGATCGACCTGTACCGCTTCACCGCCGGTTCGGGCATTCGCTTGATCGTCGCGGCTGCGAGCGGGGTCGATGCGAAGAACCGGCGAATTCACTTTGAGGATCGACCGCCCATCCGCTTCGACGTCGCGTCGATCGGCATCGGGTCGGTCCCGGCCCAAAGAGAACTCTGGTCCGGCAATGATCGAGTCCTCAGCATCAAACCCATGGCCACGTTTCGTGACCGTTTAAGCACGCAACTCGCGCGATGGCGGGCGGACGACGCGTCGCAGCAACGTCCGCTACGCGTTGTGGTGGTGGGTGCGGGTGCGGCGGGGATCGAGATCTCGCTGTGCCTCGACCAATATCTTGTCGGCGAACGCATCGATGCGGACGTGGCAGTGCTGCATTCCGGAAGCGACGTGCTCTCGGGTTATCGCGACAAGACCGTGCGGCTCGCTCGCAAGGAATTGGCGCGGCGGGGCATTGATGTGGTCTCGAACAAGTCCGTGAGCGGATTCGCCGACGGTCAGCTTCTGCTCGCGAATGGCGACCGGTACGCAGCGGACTTGGTGATCTGGGCCGCAACGGCCGCAACGCCACCGGAACTGGCCAATTTCGAAATCTCGAAGGCCGACGACGGGTTCCTCGCGGTGGATTCGACATTGCAGTCGATCGACAAGACGCCCGTGTTCGTGGTCGGCGACACGGCCACGATTGTCGACAATCCCGTGCGGAAAGCGGGCGTTTATGCGGTGCGGCAAGGTCCGGTTTTGTGGGAGAACCTCCAGCGATTCCTGTCGACTCCGTCGCGTCCGTTGCTGCGTTACGAACCGCAACGCGACTTTCTGTCGTTGCTGGCGACCGGTGACGGTCGAGCCATCGGGCAATTCCGGAGCTTCTCGTTTTGCAACTCGTGGGCGTGGAAGTGGAAGGATCACATCGACCGAAAATTCATGCGGATGTACCAGGACTACCGTCCCATGACGGGCCATGCTAGTTCCGTGGAAACATCGACGGTTGAAAAAATGCGGTGCCGCGGTTGTGGTGGGAAAGTTGGAGCGAACGTGCTGTCTGCCGCGCTGCGACGCTTGGAGATTCCGCCGAGCAACATCACTCGGCAGGGGCTCGAACAACCGGACGACGCCGCGTTGCTGAATCCCAACGGGCCGATGTTGGACGTGCTGTCGATCGATTTCTTCCAGGCGTTTCTGGACGACCCTTACATCGTCGGTCGAGTCGCCGCGCTCAACGGGCTGAGTGATTTGTGGGCCAGCGGAGCGGACCCGGCCGGTGCGTTGGCGATGATCACGCTTCCCGAAGGTCCGCCGCCACAGCAAGCGGAATTGTTGTACCAATTGTTGGCGGGCGGGCTGTACGAATTGAAGGCCGCCGGAGCCACGCTGCTCGGCGGGCACACGACGGAAAGTGCCGAGTTGACCATTGGCTTCACCGTGCTGGGGCGATTGGGTGATCGTGAACCGTTGACGAAAGCCGGGCTGAAACCGGGAGACGTGTTGGTCGTGACGAAAGCACTCGGAACGGGCACGCTGCTGGCCGGGTTGATGGATGCGGCAACGCGGGCGGAGTCGATGGATGCCATGCTGGCGAACATGCTGATCTCGAACGCGGCGGGATGTCGCGTGGCCATCGAATTCGGTCTCCGAACCGTCACCGATGTGACCGGCTTTGGACTGGCCGGGCACCTGCTGGAAATGCTCGACGCCAGCCACGTCAACGCGACCATTCAACTCGAAGCGATCCCACTGCTGCCGGGGTTTGCCGAGGTCTGTCACGCGGGAGTCCGCAGCACGCTCGACCCGGCCAATCGTGAAGTGGAGCAGCGAATGGAATCGAACGCCGGAGTTCGAACGGCTGCCGGCTATCACGCGCTGTTCGACCCACAGACTTCGGGTGGACTGCTCATTGGCGTGGACGCGAAGCGGGCTAAGGAATTGGTGGAACGCCTCAAGGAATCCGGTTATGCAGATGCAGTGGTGATCGGTGTCGCGACCGATGAGCAAACGCTGCCGGTGCTGCGCGTTGAATAAAGAGAATAAAGATTGGTTAAGATAAACGCCCCTGCCGGAATTCTCGCCGGATCACGATCTCCCACCTGCCCACTCAATCTCCGGATGCCTGCCGTCCCGGATTCACGCCAAGGACTCGCCATGAATGTTTCCCTAAACCGTGGCTCGATTGTTTGCATTGTGTTGCTCGGATCGAGCATGACGCTCGCCGCCGAACCGGATCGCAAGGCACTCGATTTCTTCGAATCCAAGATTCGGCCGATGTTGGTGGAGCACTGCTATCAGTGCCATTCATCCAAGGCCGCTGCCAGCAAGACGCTCAAGGGCAAACTCCAAGTGGATACTCGGGAAGGGCTCAGAATCGGTGGCGAGAGCGGCCCGGCCGTCGTTCCCGGGAAACCGGAAGAGAGCCTGCTGATTGCGGCGCTGAAGCACGAATCGCTGAAGATGCCGCCGAATTCGAAATTGCCGGATTCGCTGATTAAGCACTTCGAGAAGTGGATCGCCGACGGTGCCGTGGATCCTCGGGATGGCCAACTGGTTTCGAAAGCGGCCTTGGACATCGAGGCCGGTCGGAAGCATTGGGCGTTTCAACCCATTGCGAATGTAACACCGCCCCAGGTACGTGACACCGCTGGCGTGCGAACGCCGGTGGATCAATTCATTCGGGCCAAACAAGAAGCCGCGAAGCTCGGATCCAATTCCCTGGCCGGCGCTCACGTTCTGATCCGGCGAGCCTATTTCGATCTCGTTGGGTTGCCGCCGACGTTGGCTGAATTGGACAAGTGGACCAAGACGCTGACGGTGACCGACGGCAAGCAGCCGGGTGGTCTGAACGTCGCCGCGTATGAGCAACTGGTTGACGAATTGTTGCACAGCCCACACTTTGGCGAGCGATGGGCTCGACATTGGCTGGACTTGGCGAGATTCGCCGAAAGCAATGGGTACGCCTTCGATCAGGATCGGCCGAACGCCTACCACTATCGAGATTTCGTCATTAAGGCGTTCAATTCCGACATGCCGTACGACGAATTCGTGCGGCAGCAAGTGGCGGGCGATTTGCTGGCCAAGGTCGATGTGCAGACGAATGCGGAAGCCGTTGCAGCCGTGAATACGATCGCCGCGACAGGTTTCCTGGTGGCCGGCCCGTTCACCACGCAGCAAACACAAAAGGAACGAGAACGCAGTCGCTATGAACAACTCGACGACACGTTTCAGACGCTGGGCACGTCGCTGCTGGGACTGACGACCGGCTGCTGCCGTTGTCATGATCACAAGTACGATCCGTTGCCGGTTCACGATTACTATCGCATGGTGTCTTGCTTCTCCGACGTGGGGTTTTCGGATGTCGGCATCAACATGCATCCGGAACAATTTCGTGAAGCGAAAGCGAAATTCGATGTCGCACATGCACCGCTAACCGCGGCTTTGGCGAAGTTCGAAAAGGACGACTTGCCCGGCCGATTGACGGCGTGGGTCAAGAATCTGCCGAAAGAACAGCCGTTGCCGAAACTCGGCGACTGGCATCACGTCGGCCCGTTTGTCGCGGCCGGTTTCGATCAAGCGTTTGCGGCTGCGTCGCCACCGGAAAAAAAGGTGGACCTCGCCAAGACGTACGACAACGGCAAGCTCAAGTGGACAAAGCAATCCAGTTGGAAAGACGGCACGGTCCACAACACGCTCAGCGGCGACAACGCATCGAATTACCTCTATCGCGAAATCGAAGCACCCGAATCACAGGTATTGTCGCTTTCGCTCGGTAGCGACGACGCGATCAAAGTGTTTGTGAACGGCAAGGAAGTGCTCGCCAACAAGACTTCGCGCGGAGCCGCAGCGGACCAAGAAAAAATCAGCATCCAACTCAACAAGGGTCGCAATCAGTTTCTGATGAAGATCGTCAACGCGAGCGGGCCGACGGGTTTCTACTTTAAAGCCCTTACCAGCGGGCCACCGGCCAACGTGGTGGGCGTGCTCAAGTTGGCGGAAGTCAAGTGGAACGCCGCGCAAAGGAAGCTTGTGGCGGACTGGTATCAAAAACTCGACGCCGACTGGACCAAGCTCAATTCGGCGGTCGTGGAACATCAGAAACAAGAACCCAAACCGACGCTGACGAACGTCTATTCGGCGAAGGTTCGGGGCACGACCTACAGCTTCGGCGAAGACACGTACAAGGTATACTTTCTGCGACGCGGCAATGCCGACAACAAGGAGGGCGAAGCGTCGCCGGGGTTCCTGCAAGTGCTGACCGCGGCCGACCAGACCGAACAGCACTGGATTGCAACCGGGTCGAAGAATGAAACCGCCAAGCCGTCTCGGGTCGCGCTGGCGGACTGGTTGTCCGACACGCAACACGGTGCGGGGCACTTGCTGGCTCGAGTCATCGTCAACCGGTTGTGGCAGCATCACTTTGGCCGAGGCATCGTGGCCACACCCAGCGATTTCGGCACGCGCGGCGATCGACCCACGCACCCGCAATTGTTGGATTGGCTGGCGGCCGAGTTAATTCGCGGTGGCTGGAAGCTGAAGCCGATTCACAAGCTGATCATGACCAGCGGCGTCTACATGCAGGGCGGCGGGGCGGTTGTCGGTGCCGAGCAAATCGACCCGGAAAACCGCCTGCTCTGGCGACACGAGTCTCGCCGGCTTGAGGCGGAGATCATTCGCGATGCGTTGCTGGCGGTGAGCGGAAAGCTTGATCGAACACAGTTTGGGAAGGGCACGCTCGACACCAACAGCAATCGCCGTAGCGTCTATTTCACCGTCAAGCGTGGGCAATTGATTCCGCTGTTGCAGTTGTTTGATGCACCCGACGCGATGCAGGGCGTCGGCCGGCGAGAAGAAAGCACCGTGGCTCCGCAAGCGCTCGCGTTGCTGAATTCGCCTGTGATTCGCGGGTTGGCCGCGCAGTTGGGTCAACAGATTCGGCCGGATAAAAACGTCACCGTTCCGCAGGCGATCGACCGCGCCTATCGGCAAACATTCTCACGCTCGCCGACAGCGAATGAAGTCACGGAGATGTCGGCGTTTATCGACGGGCAGGTCAAATCGCGGGGCATGGACGGCAATGCGGAAACGCTTGCCGTGCGTGATTTTTGCCACATCCTGCTATGCATGAATGAATTTGTGTACGTGGATTAAGTTAAGGCAAGCGGCAGATGAGATGTTACCGTAGTGAAATTCGTTTAACCGTCAGCCGTAGGCGTACGCGTTTCGACATTTACAGCACGTACGCCTGCGGCTGACGGTCAACGAGCGAATATCACTACGCCGCGTATGTTTTCTGCCTTGGGATCCGATCACCCAAGAGGGCATGTCATGGGCCAAAACCGAGACGTCTTGTTCGGCCTGATCATTGTGGACTCCGGGCTGCTGACCAAAAGCTTGGTCAATGAACTGATGCAAGAATGGGGTGCGACAGCCGACATCCGCTTCGATGAGTACCTCGTGCGCGAGGGCGTGTTGACCGCAGAGCAACGCCAAGAACTCGCGGCCCGCATGCAAGAATCGCTCGAACGCTACGACGGTTCGGTCCGTGCCGCGGTGTGGGACAAGCTCAATGCCCAATTCGAAGTGGATGAAGACTCGGACGACGTCGAATTCCACGAAACGATTAATGGGGTCCTCGGCAGTTTCGAACACGAACCGGACTCGAACGACCACGAGGACGCGGATCAGCACACAGCAACCGTGGTCTCGGATTTCGAAGATTCGAATCCGCACGAGCAAACCGCCGATTTTGTCCCGGATCAGTTGTTGGGTCCGGAGACCGTGGAGTTCAAACCGCAGCAGCAATCGCGATATACGCTGACGCGAGTCTACGGTGAAGGTGGCTTGGGCCAAGTCTGGCTGGCCGTCGATCCCGACTTGAAACGTGAAATCGCGCTCAAACGCATTCGACCCAATAAGGACTCGAACAAGGACGCGCACACGCGATTGATTCGCGAAGCTCAAATTACGGGACAGTTGGAACATCCCAATATCATTCCGGTCTACGAGTTGATCCACTCGGATGAGAACGGGCGACCGTATTACACGATGAAGTTTCTCCGCGGCAGGACGCTGATGGACTTCATTGAGGACTATCACGACCACAAGAAAGACGGCGTTGCCGAACCGCTGGAGTTGGTCGAGTTGCTCGGTTCGTTCATCGATGTCTGCAATGCGATGGCGTATGCAGGTTCGCGGGGAATCGTGCATCGCGACCTCAAACCGCAAAACATCATGCTCGGCGACTTTGGCGAAGTGCTGGTGCTCGATTGGGGATTGGCCAAGAGATTTGCCGAAGAAGAAGACGCTGTGAACGGCGAGCGGCCCGTTGAATTGGGCGAAGGCGTAAGTCGCAGTCAAACCATGATGGGCGGAGTCGTCGGTACGCCGGCGTTCATGGCACCGGAACAAGCGTCGGGCGAAAACAAGAACATCGACGCGCGGACGGACGTCTACGGTTTGGGAGCGGTGTTGTTCTCGATCTTGGCCGGTGTGCCGCCGCATCGTGGTTCCAAGACCAAGAACTCGATCAAGGACACCGTCGATTTGCTGAAACGGATTTCGTCCGGTGATACGCCGTCGGTCCGTGACGTCGATGCCTCGATCCATAAGACGCTTGATGCCATCTGCCGCAAGGCGATGCAGCCTGAACCCGGCAAACGGTATCAAGACGCTCGCGAACTCGCGCACGACGTGACTCGGTATCTGGCGGACGAACGCGTCTCGGTCGCCCGCGAATCTGTTCGTGATCGAATTGGTCGGTGGTTGCGGAAGAACCGTGTGTGGGCACAGTCGATCGCGGGTGCAGTGTTAATTGTTACAGCGGTCGCGATTGCGGCCGCCGGCTTGATCTTCGACGCGCACCGCAACGAAGTCGCGGCTCACGAGGCCACGGAACGGGCACTGGCGGGCGAATCGAAAGCCAAGGCCACCGCCCAGACGGCCGAAGCAGAGTCCACGGATTCGTTCATTGCCGCGCGTCGCACGGTGGACACGCTTTATCGCGATCTGAGCGAATCGCTGAGCGAATATCCGGCCGTGCAAAAGCTTCGCGCGAGCCTCCTGGAAGGCGCTGCGGCCGAGTATCAAAAACTGGCCGACGTTCGCAGCGATGTTCCCAAACTGCGACTGGAATCCGCGCGGGCGCTGGTTCGATTGGGCGATGTCTGGCGGCTGCTCGGCAATTTCGAAAACTCGACCAACGCCTATCGCAACGCGCTTGAAAGACTCGCCGCGCTGCCCGATGAAGAAGCCGCCGGCCTTGAGGCGAGATCCGAACGTGTGACGTGCCTCAACGGCTTGGGGCTGACCTGGGGATTCATCGCACCGGTGGAAACGAAGGACCGCGTTGCGAAGTCTGTGGGCTACTACAAGGAAGCGGATCGGGCGGTGAAGCAGTTGCTCACGGAGTTCCCGCAACGCGTTGAATTGCGGCAACTCGAATCGCGCGTCAAAGCCAATCACGGCAGTCTGCTGAGCCGGACGAACCAAATCGATCAGTCATTGCAATTGCTGGCGGAAGCCGAGACCGGCTTTGAGCGGATCGCCGAGACGGCCGCGACTCCGGAAAACATCGAAGAACTGGCCAAGGCCCGCGTGGCTCGGGCACGCGTGCTGTTGATCGCGGGCAACATTCCCGAAGCAAAAGCCGCGTTTGAACAAGCGATCGATGTGTATAAGCGACTTGTAGCCGAGCACAAGAAGTCCACCGAATTCCTGCGCGGTTTGGCGGATGCGCGACTGACGCTTGCCAACGCGAGTAACGAAGACGACACGCTCAGCGAACGCTTGGCGTCGTACCTTGAGTGCGTGGACGACTATCTGGCGTTACTGAATGCACGCCCCGATGTGCCGCTCTTCCGACAGAATTTGGTTTCGGCCGAAGCCAACGTCGCGCAAGTGCTGGGTCGCCTCGGTCGCAATCACGAAGCCGCCCAACACGCCAAGACAGCGCTCGAACAGGTCATGCATCTGGTCAATGCCAATCCCCCGAACCTCGACTTCGACCTCTTGGAAGTCTATGTCCGGGTCACGTTCGGTCAGGTGCTCCGCGATACCGGGAACTTCGCGGACGCGGAAGTGGCGTTTAGTTCCGCGATTGGAATTTGCGAGTCTCTTGTGAAGCAATACCCGAACGATATGTCGGTGTGGCGCGTGTACGCCGAAGCCACCAACAACTTGGGCGTTTTATTACTGCTGACGAATCAAGCAAATCCCGCGAGACAGGCATTCGCCGTCGCGGGTGAACGATTCAAGAACGCACTGAAGATCAATCCCAAGAATGGGGTCGTGGCGAACGGGTACGCCTGGTCGCTGTCTTATCTGGCCGATGCATTGCGCGAATTGAGCCGCGCCAAGGAAGCCGCTGGATTCTATGACAAGGCGTTTCAGGTCAGACACGATCTCAGCATGTCCAACGCCGCGATTCCGTTTGAAATCGGGCAGGCGACGGTTTGGTTGTGGCTCAATTGTCCGGACGAGTCCAAACGCAATTTGACGGACGCGAAGACGTTGGCGGAACGCTTGGCCGCGCGACATCCCAAGAGTGGGCGGTGTCGAGTCTTGTTGGTCATGTCGCACTATCGGAATGGGGATTATGAATTGGCCCTGAAAGTAGTCGGGGAAGCGAAGCGATTTGTGCTCGGCAATCGCAGTCCGATTCACTTTCTGGAAGCGATGACCCTGTCGAAGCTGAATCAGCCCATCAGGGCAAAAGCCGTGTGGGATCATGCCGTGCGAGTCATGGACGAAAACACGAGCGGCAATCTGAGGCTCAGGCGGATTCGGGCGGAAGCCGGACAGCTGGTTGGAGAAACCACTGCGGTGAGCGTCGAGCCGCCGCTTCCAAAGAAATGAAGCCGCTGTCTTCGTCTGCCGCGTGCAACAAACCGACTCAAAGGAAAATCATGAACTGCCAAACGATGGTTTATCTCGTCCCGTTACTTGCCTCGTTGATGCTCATTGAGGCCGTGAGCGCCGACGATCTCGCTGCACCCCAGGCAAAGGTCGAAAAGTTGGCTGGCGGGTTCAAATTCACCGAAGGTCCGGCCGTCGATGCGAAAGGGAACGTCTACTTTACGGACATTCCAAACGAGCGAATTCACAAATGGAGTTTGGACGCGAAGCTCACCACCTTTCGTGAAAAGAGCGGCCGGGCGAACGGTCTCTACTTCGACAAGGACGGGAATCTTCTGGCCTGTGAAGGCGGTTCGCGTCGTCTCACAAAAGTTTCGATGAAGAACGAAGTCACGGTCCTGGTCGAGTCGTTCGATGGCAAGAAGCTGAACAGTCCCAATGATTTGTGGATCGATCCCGTCGGCGGTGTCTACTTCACCGATCCACGCTATGGGAGCAAAGATGGTCTCGAACAAGGCGGATTCCACGTCTATTACCGATCTGCCGACGGCAAGGTGACGCGAGTTATCGACGACCTCAAGATGCCGAACGGGATTGTCGGCACGTCGGACGGCAAAACGCTGTACGTCGCGGATCCAGGAGACCGGAAGACATATCGCTATTCGATCAAGTCACCCGGTGTTTTGGTCGACCGAAAACTGCACGCGAAATCCGGGTCGGATGGAATGACGCTGGACAACCGCGGCAACCTTTATTTGACGAGCGGGACGGTGTTGGTATTCGACCCTGCGGGTAAGCAGATTGCTTCCATCGAGATTCCCGAACGGCCAGCCAACGTCTGTTTCGGAGGCAAGGCTCGCAAAACGCTGTTCGTGACGGCTCGGACCGGTTTCTACGCGATCAAGATGTCTGTTGCCGGTCAGTGACATGGTCGGCAGAAAAGTCCGGAAGAACCATCGTCACGTTTGTGAGGATTCCCTGATGGCTTCTAGATTCGCCACATCAGAATTCGACCGATCGCTTCGCGACTTTGCATCGCTCACAACTCTTTCACGCATCGAAACGCAAACACATCAGCAGTCGTGACGTGGAATCGCAGACGCACGGGCTGCGAAAGTGCCTTCGAGATTTCTTCGCGTCCCCTCCACGACAGCGTGTGGCGGATCGTGTCACCCGTGAATGCGTCGCAGTCATCCGCCGTGAATTCGGTAATGGTCTTACCCGCGACATCAAGTAGTTCGACTCGAACAGACCCGCCGGTGCGACACGCGGCGTTGATCTGAAGTCGCGAGCCCGAAAGTTGCAGCGGCTTGGTTGTGAACTGGCCCGACTTGGCTTGCGGTTGCAATGACGCGAAACCGTCGAGTCGCAGTGTCGCCAAACCGACTCCCAACGAGTGGTAGGGTTTCGTGGTCGGCAACACGCGAGTGCAGTGGCCCATGTTCGCGCCGAGGTAGTACAGGCGGATCTCGTCATCGACGACCATCATCGTGTTGCCGCCGTAGACCATGCCGGAATCCCATTCGCCGAATTGACCAATCGAAAGGGCGCGACGCGGCGCATCCACGTCCTCCCAAGTCTGCATATCGCGACTGACTTTCAGCGGCATGTCCAGCGGTCCCTCGGCACTGCCGATCACCGGCCACAAGTCATACAGCGCGATCACGACCCCTGCGTACGACATGGCGGTGACCGAGTAGATTTCACTGTGGATGTCTTGCAGCTTGATCGTGTCCTTGAGCCATCCTTCGCTTGGCACGGAACAAGAATCACCAAACGTGATCGCGGCATCTCGGACTGATTCGGCAACTTCTGACCAGCCCGGGTCAGACCCCTTTTTTAAATAGCTTCTAGTGATGTTGCTGATTCACGGTGGTTTGATGTCGGAATGAATCCGCCGTTGAGACAATACGAATTCATCCGCTATTCGCAGGCACGGAAGTGGTCGGCACTGTACTCGTTGGGTGAATGCGAACTTCCACCATGTCATTGCCGAAATCAACGATGTCCGTTTCGATGGCGAGGAACTTGTGAATCACATCCAAGTGGGTTCGCGAATGCAGTGAGAGATCGAGTGTGCGATACGTACCGCCGCCGGTTCCCTGCCAGGCCCCAATGGCCATCGGCAACATCAATTGATCCGCAAGGTGTTCGCCGACGGGCGCTTCCGACTTTCGATAACGACGCACTTCCGGCAACACGTCTCGCGCGACATGTTCGGCCGACTTGCGCCGTTCGCCAAACGACGTGAAGATCTCGGTCACGTTTTGGTAGCGCAGTTCGACCGAAGCGGTGTTGCCGGGGCTCGCCGCATCTTCCGTCGCGACGATTTCCGCACAGTCTTCCGGCCACTGCAAGCTTCGCAATACCTTGCTGCATTCGCGTTCGCCCACGTGTCGTGGCAAGCGCGCGATCAAGGACCGCACCTTGCGTTCGATCAACTTGCCGCGTTCCAAGAGTTCCAGCCGCCGCAGCGATTGGATGGGTGCGATGGACGCCATGATGCGACCGCCACCCGCCGGATAGAACCCATAACGCTTCAACCGCACATCGACCGTCGGCCCCATCCGCCCGAGCAACGGCAAGTAGGCTCGCTGCAGGAATTCGACGGTGGGAGCCATCGGGTTATGCGTGCCACCTTCGACGGACACGCTGGAAGGGCCGTCCGCGCAGAGCAGTGCGGGTAAGACCGTTTGCAGAACCAACGTCGTACTGCCGGCAGTTCCGATCTGAAAACTAAAATCTCCGCTCACCACGTTTCCGGGGCGAAACGTCAGTTCCACGGACCCCATCGCCGCGCCATCCACATCCGCGCCGCAGACTTCGGCGGCCGCGTTGACGCACGTCAGATGTTGTCGCGCAAGGCCAGGTTTCTTGCGATTGGCTCGAATGTTTTCCAGCCGCACGGGCGTCGACGTCACCATCGCAAGCGCCAGTGATGATCGCAGCATCTGCCCGCCGCCTTCACCTTGCGAACCATCGATCGTCAGCATCTCAAGTCCTTCATGAAACTCGCCACCCGCGAACACGGCTCAGCGACGGAATGCGTCGATTGCCATTTCGCCGTTGCGATGGATTGTGACTGTGATCGTGCCGCTGTCTCGCGTGTTCATGACGTTGGCAGACTTGTAAACGGACCGAACGTGCTCGTGCGTGCCGGCGCGCCCTCCGCTTTGAATGACCACGTCCGGATCGGCCCATTCATTGAGACGCGGTGGATTTGCGGCTCGACTGCCGTGATGCGGTGCCAACAATACGTCGCACTTCATGGGTGGCCGTTCCAACAAACGGTCCAGCCCGTAGGACTCGATATCGCCGGTCAACAACACCCGCCGGCCCGCGTATTCGCAAGCGAGCACGATACTGTTGGCGTTGTCGTGGTGTGAAGCTGATGTCGGGTCGCCCGCCGGATGCAACACGATCAACCGCAAGTCATCGCCTGCATCAATTCTGTCGTGCCGCTGAATCAATCGGATGGGGACTCCCCGCTCTGCGGCGATGTCGCACAACCTTCGCGTGGAACTTTGTTGGAAATCGAGAAACGATCGAGCGATTAGCAAGCGGCCCGTCGGCACCTGTTCGAGCAATTGGGGGAGGCCGTTGAAATGGTCCACATCGGCGTGCGACACAATCACGGCGTCCAAGTGCGTGATGCCTCGTTCCCACAGCAGTTCTTGAACCGCTCGCGTAGCCCGCGTGCGATTCGGGATCGAACCGGCGTCGTACAGGATCGTCCGGCCGTCGGGACATTCGATCAACACGGACAATCCTTGCCCCACAGAAATGAAGGTGTATCGCACGCCGTCGAGTTG
>JAQBZS010000068.1 GCA_027622115.1 Planctomycetota bacterium
CCGAGTGGAGCACAATGTGAGGCTTGAAAGACAATTGTCCGTGAAAACTGCGAGGCGTTGATCAGGGCGAACCGTGAATTCGGCATCCGGGGTTCGCTCACATTATGCTCAGGGTTTCCCCGATTGAATCGATTCGATCACGCGACTTGCCGCCTGACGCACTTCACTGCGAGGATCCCGCTCCAAGTCCTTGAGTCGCGGGAGTGCCGAGTCGGCGGCCGGCCCTAGGCCGATCAAGAAGCGATAGGCTCGAATGCGAACCCGCCGATCCCGGTCTTGCAGGTCATGCAGGACTGTCGGCAAGACCAACGCAGCGTCTTGCGTGATCGACCATGTGGACTCCACCGCTTCGGCTCGGACCCGAGCATCCTTGTCTCGCAATCGTTCAATCAACTGAGTCTTGACGTCGGCTGCCTGTACCCCGGTCCGGCGAATCGCTTGGGTTGCACGCCAGCGAACTTCCGGATCTTCGTCGGACATCAGATGTCGCAGCGAAGCCACGGCTGCCGAACCGATGCGACCCAGCGCGTCGGCGGCTGAATCCCGGACGGCTGCGGACTCATCATGGATCAGGCAATCCACGATGGCGGGAATCGCCACCTCTCCGGCTTGACCGAAGCCGCCCAGTGCCGTCAACGACTTCCGACGCACGCCTTCATGCGAACTCCGACTGGCTTGCATCAGCGACGGCACGGCCGGTGACGCGGATGGTCCGACGACCACAATCGCCTCGCACGCCAATTCCTGCCAGTGCGCGAGCGCGCTTTCCGTGGCGAGATTGGCTCCGCGAGGCCCGTGGTCCAAAAGTCGGATCAGCGGTGGGATCGCGTTTGCGTGGTATCTTCCAATCACGGCCAGGGCTTCGATCGATGATTGCCGCTGCACGTCCGCGAGGCGAGGGTCTTCCAATTGAATGATGAGGTCTTTCGTCGCCGGTTCCGCCAATGCTCCGAACAGCGCCAGCGACTTCGTGACCCAACCGGCGGTGACGCTGTCGCGGCGTCCTTCTCCGCGCAACAGCACCGCAAGTTTGGGAACTGCGGCTTGTGCGGGCTTGCCGATTCGCCCCAACGTTAAACCCGCTTGTCGGCGGAGCTGCCAAGGAGCGTCGGTCGACTCAACGATCGCAATGAGATCCGAAAGAAAATCCTTGGCATGACTCCCTTTGGGATCGACGGACTTGAGGTGCAATCCCCATTCCTGCCATGTCAGTCCGCCCACCGCGAGTCGAGGCGATGGAGGCTCGGCGGCATTCGTTGCAGCCACGACGGCCAACCACGCCAGCACGAAGACTCCACACCGTGCATTGATTGGTCGCTGATTGTATCGCTGGACGAACATTTCGGTTCCTTCACGGACAATCGGAAAGAAGCGGAAAGATTGAACCACCCGCCCCAGTCCTACCAGGCAACTCTGGAATCCATTGTATTCCCGATCACCGGTCCTTGCTTCCGAACAAGCCGATTTGCAGACGTGTACCCGCTTGATCAACGGATTCTTTCGCGATTTCTTAGTATCCCGTGCCGCCCCGCGAGCGCTATATTGGACTCGCGAAATGGCCCAACGTGGAATTGCACATCCACGATTGACCGGAACAGACTCAACTCGGAGTACACATCACGATGCCCACAAATGTGATGGAATCAGGAACTCGCATTGTTGTGGAAAGCGACGGCCATCATTGGCGAGCGTGGTTCGCCGACGACCCGGCGGATTGGACCGTCGGCAGCTTGCCGGGCTTGGCGTTGAAGCGCGTCTTGGCCGCGAAGTCCGAACGAGTCCCGCCCGCATACAAGGTCCGCTCCGACGCCGCGCGCAGCACCGAGTATCACCTCGAATTCCTGATCGGCCCGGAGTTTTCGGAATCATCGGGTTGTCCGGACTGTGGCGGCAGTGGCAAATACGTCGGCTTTAGCGTGATCGAATCGTGCCGACGCTGTGACGGCAGCGGAATCATTGCCGAGTAATCACCGCGCAAATCCGCGTCGCCCTAACAGGCCGAACGCTCAACGTTCGCTACCAAGATCGCCCGGTCGGCGACATATCCCCTGATCGTTACGTCCCGATCGAAAAAGTAGAACTCTACTTGTTGTGCGGATTATCGGTCCTTGAGTAAAAGTTCGCAGTTTGACCGACTAGTTTTTCGGTCATATATTCAACTTGTCCCGAGCACCAGAAATGAGGGGTCGTTTCCCTTGCTCCGGATGACACCTTGATTAGCAACTTTGACGAATGGCGTCGACGTGGCGTTCATTCATGACTCACGTGGATTCGACACCGGTCAACTTTGACGCGACGGTGGATGCATCACACTGAGTCTTGCCGTGAACGGACTACGTTGAACCGGGGGGGGATATGTCGGTCGGGAATTCTTTGAGAAGCACGCTTTGTCTCATTGTTCTGTGGTTTCATCTGCCTGGCGACGTCCACGCATTTGACAACACACGTGTGGAGTCCGTTTCGTCTCGTGACAGCAGTCGTCAAGCGCTGCGAGCCGGGGTGGAAATGGAATTGTCTCGCGAGTGGTTGAAAGCCATCAACCACTACGAAGATGCCATTAAGACTTGGCCGGACAGCCGAGACTTGGAGCATGGCCTGCGGCGGTCGAAAATCCACTTCGGCATCGTGCGGCGGTATGCGGATGAGAGTTTTGAAACGCGACTTCTTAAGAAGTCCACGACCGATGCTCTGTCGCTGTTCAACGATGTGCTCGGCCGAGTTCGGGAAAACTATGTCGACCCGCTCAGTTCGACATCGTTCGTGTCGCACGGGACCGAAAGCTTTTACTTGGCACTGGCAAACGACCGCTTTCGGGAAGCCCATCTTCCCAAAGCCGATTGGGACGACATTCAGGATGTGCGGCGGATTCTTCGCGAGAAGTATTGGAATAAACGGATCAGCTACCAAGGCGGAGCGGAAGAGATCGTCCGTGAAGTCATGGAGATTGCTCACGACCGTCTGGGTATGTCGCGAGTAGCCGTGGTCATGGAGTACCTGTTCGGCGGGTGCAATGCCTTGGATGACTACAGCAATTTCCTGACACCCAATCGGCTGGACGACTTATACGGAAATATCGACGGCGAATTCGTCGGCATCGGGATCGAGATAAAGGCCGAGAAGGGCAAGGGCTTGTTGCTCGTCAACGTGTTGGACGACAGTCCGGCGGAGCGCGGTGGAGCGACGGTCGGCGATTTCATCGTGGCCATCGACGGTGTCAATTGTCGTTCGATGAGCACGGACGAGGCGGCGCGACTGTTGCGAGGTCCAAGCGGCAGTATGGTGCGGCTGAGCCTGAAGACGCCCGATGTGGAAACGACGCGGAATCGAGCCTTCGTGCGACGGTCGGTGCAGGTGAAGAGCATCCCAGTCGCAAAGATTGTCGATCAAGAACGCGGGATCGCCTATCTGAAGCTGGCCACGTTTCAAAAGTCGTCCGCCGGTGAATTGGATGACGCCCTGAACAAGCTTCGCGGCGAAGGCATGCGGAAGTTGATCTGGGATGTCCGAGGCAATCCCGGCGGATTGCTGACTGCCGCAGTCGAAGTGCTGGACCGCTTCATTCCCGAAGGGACATTGGTTTCGACTCGCGGACGAACACAAGATCAGAATTGGCGTTATTCGGCGAGTCGACCTGGGACCTGGGATGTGCCGCTGGTACTGCTCACCGATGGCGACAGTGCGAGTGCCAGCGAGATCGTGGCGGGTGCCATCCGAGACCACGGTCGCGGCGTAATTGTTGGTCGTCAGACTTATGGAAAATGGTCGGTGCAGAGCATCTTTCCCGTGCGGCAAAAAACGGGCTTACGACTGACCACGGCCAAGTTCTATTCGCCCAATGACCATACGCTGGGCAAGATCGGTGTGGCTCCCGACATCAAAGTCGAAAAACCCAAGGAACGCACTGCGTTCTATCGCGGTCGCCCGGGGCAAGACGTGGCGGACGACGCCGATATCCAAAAAGCGATCGAAGTGTTCAAACACCGATAGATGAGTTGGGGGAATGTGAGTCGGTAGCGGGCCTTGCGCCCGCTATCGGCAATTCCGTCAGTCCGGCTTTCGAGCCACTTGAGAATCGGGTTCCACGAATTGCTCGGAACGCGTGGTCTTCGACGACACGGAACTCTTCATTCCGAACGGTTCCAGCAACTGCTGATCCATCGACACTTTTCGCGAGAGCAGAATCCCGCGTTTCGCGTCGAATTCGATGATACCCCTGGGTTCGCGTTGCAAGAGTTGGACTTGGATGCGTGGATCGGAAATTCGGCCAATGATGGACGTCATCGTTTTGATGCGTGCCACGTCGTCTTTGACGGAATCGAGCTTGTAAGTTCGCAAGAGATTGATGTTCCGAGTCAACTTGCGGTCGAGCTGGACCTTCACCGTGATTCGCTTGGACCACGTTTCGCCGATGGCCACGGGCTTATCGGGAAACTCCACCAAGAAGTTGACTTGATCGAAGTCCAGCGTGGATTCGGGCGGAGCCAAGGGACTCGGCGACGGTTTTTTGTATTGCTCGTGCTCCAGCAGTTGCAGATCCAGCAGCTTGCCGTTCGGAGCCACGGTCATCCGCGCGAGCGGCTTGCCAATCGATTGCCACACAATGAGATACTTTTCGGGCACTCGATCGCGTGACCAATCGCTGGCGAACAGAAGCGGTTCCGAGTCGTTGAACTGAGCCGACATTCGCACGTGATCGAGCACGCAAACGAGAGTCGCGTTGCCATCCTTGTCGATGTCGGCCACTCGAAAGTGCTTCAACTCGTTCGAGCGATTGCGAAGCTTGTCCACGACCTGCGCCGCTTGCGTAATCATCGTTGAATCATGTCGCACCTCGTACCGCACGATGTCGCCCAGTTTCATCTTGTAGGCGAATTTGAATTCCTTGGGGGTTCCGTCCGGCGAGTTCTCTTGCGCGACCAGCATTGGGGCCATGCAACAGAAACACAGAACGCACATTGGCAATCGGCACACCACGACAACTCCCTTCCGTCGCGACAAACAAGGCGGCGCAGCCCATTCGAGAATTGAGCAAACGCGTTTAGGCCGGGCTTTTAGCAGAATGCTCGAAACGCGCAGAGAGCATTTGAGATAAAGAAAACCCTGGCAGAGTGGTTAGCAAGGCCGTGTGTTTAGGCTCGATCGACAAGACTCGAAAACCGTTATCGTCGATGCCTCGCTGAATGAACTCCTCGAACGGAACGGGCAACGTGTATTTGCCAATCGAAATCTTGATCGCCAACTCCCAATGACTGGCAGGACTGAGCCATTTACCGTGAGCTTCGTCTTCAACAGCTCACGTGCCGTGATGCCGCATCGAGAATCCCCCAGCACGAACCACAGAAGAGCGTGCATGTCGAGCAGCAACCTCCTGACATACTCCTTCAGATACGGACTCCGTTCAACAATTCTCGGAAGAAAGGACCTCGAAAAGGCACTGCAAAATCCGGTGCAGACTGGCGCCGTTTCGCCTCGCATCGAGCCGCAAGACGAAACCCCTGAAAAACAAGGGGATGCGAAAGACTGCGAGCCACTGCGAGATGAACTCGACAGTGGCTCGAATCAGTCAGCGGGAGTGGATGGGAATCGAACCCACCCAGCGACTTTTCAGCCGCTACAACGGGTTTGAAGCCCGCGGCGGTCACCAGATCCGCGTACACTCCCGGTTCCGTTCGCGAGATTGTAGCGGACCATTCGGTGCTTCTCACCCGTCCCGTGTTTCGCTCTTCCAAAGCTGCTCAAACATCTTGAACATCTTGCGGGGGGCTCTCCTGTTTTGGGCAACTCAGGAAGCAGCCCGAGATCGGTTTGTTGTTCGAAGTTTGCAAGAACTTCGCGAATCGGCGTGAGCGACTCATTCAGATTCATGCGGAGGATTTGAAATGGTCCCAGATTCAGGGCAAACAACTGGAACGACCGACGGTGCCATTCGGACGTTTATTGCCGTGAAGGTGCCGCTGAGCGACAAACTTCGCCCAGTGTTGCGAGAACTTGGCGAAATGGGCCGTGCGGTCAGACCGGTTGCGGCGAGCGGTCTGCATGTGACCCTCAAGTTTCTCGGCGACACCCACACGAATCTTTGTACGGAGATTGAAAGCCGGATTGGAACGTGCGTTGCCACGCGAATTCGTTTTGATGTGCCGGTTCGTGGGTTGGGTGCGTTTCCGCACTTGAATCGTCCCACCGTTGTTTGGGCCGGTTTACACGACGACGGCACGCTGGAGTCGATCGCCGTGGAATTGCAGGAGCACATGATGGACCTGGGGTTCGAACCCGATCGATTCCGGCTGTTTCGCCCACATATCACGCTCGCCCGCATCAACGCCCGTCCGCCAGCCCTGCTGAGAGAACTCGTCGAACGGCATAAATCCACGGATTTCCGCGAAATCGCGATCGAATCAGTCTGCTTGATTCGATCGGAGCTGACATCGAAAGGCCCGGTCTACACGACGATGCGGGACATCGCGTTGGGAGTAGCCAAGTAGCACGTAGCAATTGTCCCGTGACTGATCGGGACAATGGTTCCAAGCTAGGGTCACTCAGTCAAAGTAGCCGCATTCTCGGAGCGTCTGCACGCTGTCTCGGATTCGTTGTTGCGTTTGTTCCAGCGTCAGTTCCGGCTCGCCGGCGATGCCTTCGATTTCGATGCTGTAGGGGCCGGTGAATCCACAGACTTTCATGAGGTCCAACGTCCGCACGAAATCCACGGCTCCGCCCGAGCCCAATGCCGGAAAATACCACTTTCCGTATTCGCCCATCGAGTCCTTGAGATGCAGATGAGCAACGTGATGGCACACTTTTGCCAGGCCGATTTCCGCGTTCGCGAATTCGTTGTAATACAGCAAGTTGCCGGTATCGAAATTCAGTTTGAGATGCGGATGATTTAACACCCGCATGGTTTCGAGCATGCCGCTGGTCGACTGGCAAACCCCCGGGTGCGTTTCGAAGCAGTACGTGATCCCCAGCCGACCGGCGTGATCACCGATGTCTCGCAAGTGCCCGTAGAGCACCGGCAGCTCGGTTTCGGCATCGTCGACCTCGACCTCGCCCGCGCCGCCGACGACCTTCGTAACTCCCAATTCGGCGGCAACGTTGAGTTTGAGTTTCGTGATCTCGACCACGGCGTCGTCAAGCGGATTCCCGCTGGTGACGTTGCAACTGGAAAGCTTGACATCGTGTTGTTCGAGCAGACGCTGGACCGCGTGAATTGCAGCCGCGTCCGAGGCGTCGGTCAGCAGGGGTTCGTCTTGGAAGAACGGGGTCACGCCGTCGGTGCGGATGCCGAGTTCGATGTATTCCAAACCGGCATCGCGGATATTTTCGATCGCGGCGCGGGCTCCGAATCGGCCGTAGCTGTTGGTGAAACACGAGACGATTGCAGGCATGATCGGTTTCCGGGAATCTGCGGTCGATGAAATTGGACCGTCGTCGCGGAGAATAGTCGATGTCGCAGCCGATTGTGATTGTGGGAGCCAGCACGCGAGCCGCAGCCATGTCGGCTCGTCGAGCCGGCTTGGTTCCTTATTGCTGCGACATGTTCGGCGACGTCGATCTCGCTCGGACGGCCGAACAATTCCAGGTTGTGGACGATTACCCACACGGCCTGATCGCAGCCACTGCCGAATTTCCGCCGGCTCCGTGGATGTATGTCGGCGCGCTCGAAAACTCGCCGAATGTCGTCGCCGAGATCTCCAAGTCACGACCGCTGTGGGGCGTCGGTCCTGGCGAATTGGCTCGAATCCGGAACCCGCTGACGCTGAGAGCGGCACTCGAAGCGGGCGGCGTTTCCGTGCCGACGATCCGCGAATCTCAAGAGCCGCCGCCGCGAGACCGGTCGTGGGTCGTCAAACCGATCCGCAGCGCGGGCGGACGCAGCATCCGGATCTGGAACGCCGACGCGACCGCGCCTCAAGAACCGCACTACTTTCAGAAACACGTTTTCGGCGAACCGATGTCCGCGATCTGGATCGGTGCGGCCACCGAGGCACCTCGACTGTGCGGAGTCACTCGGCAATTGATCGGCGAAGCGGCGTTCCACGCGAGACCATTCACCTATTGCGGTTCGATTGGGCCGATCAAGATCGACGTCACTTTGAATCGCGAATTGGCCCGCCTCGGCAAAGCACTGGCTCAATTCAACTTGGCAGGACTGTTTGGAGTCGACTTTGCGTTTGACGGCATGACCGCTTGGATTCTGGAAGTGAATCCGCGCTATTCCGCATCGATCGAAGTGCTGGAACGAGCCACCGCGACGCCGCTGTTGGCTGCCCATGCGGGAGCGTTCGATGTGTCGTTTTCAGAGCGGTTATCACGACCGGTCGACGTTCGCGTGAAGTCGGATTCCGTCCACGGTAAAGCGATCGTCTTCGCTGCAACCGACTGCGTTTGCTCGGATCTTGAAGACTTGGCCAAACGGCATTCGATTGAGATTGCCGACATCCCCGCATTAGGCAGCGTGATCCACGCGACTCAGCCGATCTGCACGGTCTTTGCCGAGGGCCGATCGGAGATTGACGTGATGGATTCGCTCAAGAAATCCGCCGAGGTCGTGCTTGCAGTTTCAGTCGGCCCGTGATCCGGAACTCGCCGACCGTCTCCTGCTGTATCATGCGTTACTGCGGCGCCGGTTTCATGTGCCGGTTCATTCCACGGTCATCCTGCTTCGCCCGGAAGCGAACGATGCGGCACTGACCGGACGACTCACGTATCGGCTGCACCCAAAGCGCGGTAAAATGGATTTCCGCTACGAGGTTATTCGAATCTGGGACATTCCCGAACATTCCGGTTTGGACCCATGTCTGCTTCGTACCGGAAGAAAATCGAAGCGATCACAGATATGGTACGGCTCGAAGACCTTTGCGAACACGTGATCGCTTCCGGTTCGTGGCAGGAACTGCTGAAGCACGCGCGGTGATCACAGACTCCCATGCCTGGAATGTAGCAACGGCATGAGTCCGATGCGCCACCTCATGTCGCCGTGTTTTTCAACGGGCTGCTAGCGTTGTTCGACCGGCACGTAGTCGCGTTCGTCGGCGCCTAGATAAAGCTGCCGCGGTCGAGCGATGCGCTGTTCGGGGTCTTCCAACAGCTCGACCCACTGCGACAGCCAGCCGATGGTTCTGGGGATCGCAAACAGCACCGGGAACATCGCGGTCGGCAAACCCATCGCCTGATAAATGATGCCCGAATAGAAATCGACGTTCGGATACAGCTTGCGCTGCACGAAATATTCGTCTTCCAGCGCGATCCGCTCCAATTCGATGGCGATGTCGAGCAACGGGTTCTTGCCGGTGACCTCGAAGACTGCTTCTGCAGTTTGCTTGATGATCGTCGCCCGAGGGTCGTAGTTCTTGTAGACCCGGTGGCCGAATCCCATCAGCCGAACTTCTCCGGCTTTCACCCGCGTAATGAACTCGGGAATGTTCTTCTTGTCGCCGATCTCGTTGAGCATCTTGAGCACGGCTTCATTGGCACCGCCATGCAGCGGACCGTAAAGAGCCGCCGCGGCGCCAGCCAACGCGGAGTACGGATCGACCAACGAGGAACCGATCGATCGCATCGCGTTGGCGCTGCAGTTTTGTTCGTGATCCGCGTGCAAAATGAACAACACATCGAGTGCTTTGGCCAGCACGGGATTCGGCACGTAATCGGCTTCCGCCATGCGGAACATCATGGCCAAGAAATTGCCCGTGTAGCTGAGATCGTTATCCGGAAAGTGATACGGCAGGCCGATGCTGTGCCGATACGTGAACGCGGCGATGGTCGGCACTTTGGCGACAAGTCGGTAAATCTGCAACAGGCGGTTTTCCGGGCAGGTCACGTTTTTGGCTTCGGGATAGAAGGTGGACAATGCCGCCACCGTGGACACGAACATGCCCATCGGATGAGCGTCGTAACGAAAGCTCTCCATCAGCCGCTTCATGTTTTCGTGAAGAAACGTGTGATGCGTGATTTCGTGCGACCACTTGGCGAATTCGTCCTTGTTGGGAAGTTCGCCATTGAGCAACAAGTAAGCGGTTTCCAGGTAGGAACTCTTTTCCGCGAGTTGCTCAATCGGAATGCCGCGATAACGAAGAATGCCCTTGTCACCGTCGATGTACGTGATGCGACTGCGAGTCGACGCGGTGTTGCTGAAGGCCGGGTCGTAACTCATCAGGCCGAAATCGTCGTCGTTGACCTTCAACTGCCGCAGTTCCGCCGCGCGAATGGCTCCGTCGGTGATCTCCAATTCGATCGTGTTTCCGGTGCGATTGTCCGTCACTGTCAGTGAGTTTTTCCCCATTACTCCATCCTTTCACTTATCCGGCTGCCATTCCCACGGTGTTCGGTGGGATCCAAATTGTCGATCTTGTCGGCGCGTTATGTCGAGTGGTGTCGGAAAGTTGGGATCCGACTCTTGCCTCGGTCCCTTCTGCCTGTCGAGCGACGCATGTGGCCACAACCACAAACGAAGCGCGGCGGATCATGTCGGGATTCGTGTCAGGATTCAACAAACATGCGTTCCGGCGTCGGCCTCACTCGACCGACTGATGGTTCGATTGGGTGCGCGTCAGTCGGTCGGAAACTCGCGCAGCAGCCGATCGACCGTGGCCCGCAATTCGGTTTCGGCCCCGCGACGATAGCCTTGATGCACGCTCTCGATGTTGCCGTCGGGGCGGATCACCACCGTTTGAGGAATGCCTTCCACTCGGAATTCGCGACCGATTTCAGAACCGGGATCCAACGCGACTTTCACATTCCAGTTACGCAACTTGAGAAACTTTTTGATCGCGGCGGCCGGTTCGTCTTGATTGACGGCAATGAAGACCACTTGTTCGGGATCCACCCCCTTCAGGGCCTCCAGATAGGCTGGCATGGCTTTGACACACGGCACGCACCATGTCGCCCAAAAGTCGAGGATCACCACTTTCCCAACATGGTCTTGCGATCGAAACTCGCCGCCGTCGAGCAGGGCGGCATGGATCGCGACCGCTTTGGTGCCGGTCAACTTCGAGGCGGCCGACGCGATGGCTCCGGCCCCGTTGTCCGTTGCGAATTGGGGCTGCCGGGCCGGAGACGATGTCCAATCGCTATAGGCCAACGCGTCGACCAACTTGCCATAGCCGCCGAAGTGCAGTTCGGTCGCACCCGCCAACGGCAAGCGGCAACGGCCCAGCACATCCGATTCGCCGACAACATGCCCATCCCGGACTTCGGTGATTCGCACGGTGACATTGATGCCGTGGGAATACGCCACTCGAACATCCGGTTGCGCCGGTAACGCAGTTCCGGTGGCCGGCAAGCGAGCCGCTTCCATCGCTCTGACGACGAAATTCGAGGCCTTGCCTTCAGCGCCGGCGTCGGAAGTCTCCTCACCCGTATCAATTTCAGGATGCAGCCACACGATGGCGGCAATCCGATGTCGGTCGAATCGGAAGCTCTCCAGTCTCGAATCAAATGCGACTCGTTGTCGGTCGACCGACGTCAGACGTCCGCGCAGAAGATCGCCGTTCAAAGCGATCAACACGTTCGTTGACGGATTCCGCTTGCGGGATCGCGGGATCGTGAGCGTCTGCGTTTTGATCTCGCCCTGAATTCGCTGGTGCGCGGACTTGGTTCGACTCTGCCACACCACGAAATTCGACACCGTCAATCGCGGCTTCGTGTCGTCCGCGCCCGGCAAGGTCGCGAGTCCAAAGTCGCCCGTCACGGAAAACGCCAATCCCTTGGCTTCCTGAACGGCAAACTGCTCGACCGTGGTCGAGTAAACCAGCGCTCCGTTGACTTCGACTCGCAAATGATTTTTGCGGCGGTGAATGTCGATGTGGGCTCGACCGCCGGGGCAGGGCACGATTTTGCGTTTCTGCGACAGAGTGAAGAGTTCCGCGAAACCCAATCCCGACCCGATCATCACCGATTCGCGTTGACAATAAATGTGAAGATTCGCCGGTGCGTGCAGTTGACGGTTATTCGTGGCCATCAACATCAATTTGAGGTTCAAACCGCCGGCCTTGCCCCACTGCACGTCAAAGCCGACACGGTCGCCGTCAAGCGCCCCCATGTGACCGAAAGCAGCCGGATTGATGAATTCGATCTTCTCGTCGGTGGGCGTCACGGCTTCCTTGTCCGCCGAAAATACCTGCCAGCCGTCTCCGCCAAAGCCTTGCCTCTGAACATGACCGGTCACGGCAAATTCCACGGCCTTGAGTGCTTCCAGCGGAATCCGCTTCGCTTCGGCAAGCGGAGTCGTGAAATGAAGGAACTCCTCGTCAATCGCCTCGATCTTGCAGGGAAACGAATCGTGGTTCTTCAGAAACACCTGATCGTTGAAGGCGTCACGATCCACGGGCGATTGCGCGGTGACGGCTTTTCGGGAAATTCTCGCCCGTGCGTCCGACGAAATCGCAACGGCGGACTGTCCGCCCGGCAGCCGCCAGCGAATCGCATCGCTCTCCGAGCCGTCGAGTTCCACGATTCCAGAGATTGAGCCGACTTCGGATTCCAGCATGTCCAACGCGTCGAATTTGTGGCCCGAGTCGGGAGCCACACCATCCGGACTCGATGCGACGCGATTGATCTGCGTGGCGTTGTCCAGCTTGGCCGAGATCGCAGCATCCATGTACGACGTTGTTGCGATCAGTGTGTCGTCGCGAATGCGGAGCAGCGAGCCGCTGATGCCACCACCGTCCGCGAACTGAGCCTGAATCGACGCCTTCGCCGGATTCGCGGGTGGTTCGACGCTCAACGTCAGGCTGTCAATGTCCTTCAACAACACGCTTCGAGGTTCATTCGAGTCACCCGCAGCGGCCAGCATGAATTTCCCGCTCGCGGCGTCGAATCGTTCAACTTGCCCGTAGACCGCGCTGCCGTTCACCAAGCGAATTCGCTGGTCTCGATTCGAGATTTCAAGTGGCGGAGCACCGGTCGACTTGCTGACTCGCACATGCTTGAGCCGCAGGTGCCGACTCTTGTTTCTCAAGTAAAAACCGGGGCGCGTGTTCTGCGGCACGTTGCCCTGCAGCGATCCCAGCAATTTCCCCGTCTCGGAATAGGCACTCAGAGTTTTCTTCTTGCGGTCGATCAGCAAACTCACGGTCAACGACGGCGTGCCTTCCGCAATGGTCATCAACGGTTCGTAGTCGTCGCCGCTGACGATGACGAGTTCGTCGCCCCACGTTTCCACGCCGATGGAACTTCCGGGATCACTATCGAACGAAATCAGGAATCCAAAGGCGTCGGTCGTTTCCAGCGTGATCTCGAATTCGGTTTGCTCGGACAGCGGCAATTGACGAAACAGCTCAGCGTTCCGCTTGATGGTCTCCAGCGACTTGCCGTCCGCTCCGGTCCATTCGTTCGTCGTGCGGAGAACTCGGATCGTTTCCCAACCGCCAAGATCGTTTGGGCCAAGATACACCAGCGCGGGGTTGTTCATGCGTTGGATGCGATTAACGAATTCGCGTTTGACTCGCATGAGCCCCGTGCGATCGCTTTCGATTTGGACGGTCTTGTCATCCATGTCTCGGAGTCGCCCGAACAGAATGTCGCCGCCGTGAATCGCAAATTGCAGCGGCTCGCTGGTCTTGTCGTTCCGCGATTGCGCCGGAAAGGTCAGTCTGCGAATCACGTCGGCGTCCACGACGACCGGCTCGCGAAACAGCGAAGTCCGCCAAGTAAAGTGCTTCGCGTCGGCCGAGATCAACCGACCGGGAATCGCGTGCGACGTCGTCCAAGTCAGTTGCCCGGTGGTCGTTGCGGATTTGGTGGAGGCTCCAGCGTTTTTGCCGAGCCTCGCATCGAGATCGATCAGCCGTTGCGCGAAACATGCGTCACCGCACTGCAACATGAGCACGCAGGCGA
>JAQBZS010000069.1 GCA_027622115.1 Planctomycetota bacterium
CGGGTCGGATTCCGGTTTCACCTGTGGCGGTGAATACAGTGTCAACAAGCCGGCAATGGAAACATGCACCAAGCCTTTGTCGTTCATGGCCGCAGCAAGAGTTTGTCTTCCCTTCTTTTCTTGCTCGCTGATTTGAGTTTGCGCTGCCGGACCTCCCGTTGTCCTGCTACCCGCGCCAAAACTCCGTGGCATTCCAAAAGATCCTCCAGCCGCGCCGGGCATACCGCGTCGTCCGCCAGCGGCGCCCGGCATTCCGCCCCCACCCTGAATGCCGCCGCCTTGACCACCACCAAACAGCGCCAGCACCGGACTTGTCATGGATTCGCCACTCCCGGCCTCGCCGCCCGCTCCACCGGTCGGCATTCCACGAACTCCACCGTCACCCGCCGGCATCGGGCGAGAAGGGCCGGCAGTCGGCATGCCGCCCGTGCCGTCCTCGGTACCGTTCACGCCGGGGATGTCATCTTCATACAAGTCTTGTTGATGAACTCTCAGGATTTCCACCGGCCAATTTGAGGTTGTCAATTGAGCAATCAAGATCGGCAAGGTGTCATGAGTCATGACCAATTCCATGTAGAATCCACGCGTGCGGAAGGGAAGTTCGTCACCATCATCGACGTACCGCCGAAGTTTTCCCGAGCCGCCCGCACCTCCACCGCCTCCACCCATTATCGGACCACCCGTTCCCGGAGCGACGACTCCCGGAGCCCCACCCATTGCCGGCGGTCCAGCACCGGGACTACCCCCCGGCATCGCGCCGCCTTCTCCACCCGCCGTACCGGCAGCTTCCTGAGGAGACCCGAAGACCTCGACCGGATTGAAACTCACGGAAGGCTTGGTATCAAATTCTTGTCCGCCGCCTTGCCCCCGACCGCGACCGCCACCAAAGCCTCGCATGCCGGGTGCCGAATCATTACTTGCGTCCTTTGCACCGGAGATGCCGCCAGGCCCCGGCATACCACCCGGGCCGGGCATGCCGCCTGGACCTCCCGGTCCTGGCATTCCGCCTGGACCACCCATGGGATCGCCGCTCGCGGATGCGTCTTCTTCCTCTTCTTCTTCAAGCTTGCGCGGTTGACCGCCGTGCAATTCCAGCTTCACGATGCCACGAACGGGGGCTTCAGTAATTGAGTCGTAGTCACGATTGATGTCGTTGATGGAACTCAACAGATCCTCGATCAGCCAAGTGTCTTCGACCGAGTCCCAAAGTTCGTTCCAGCCGAGCGGCTGAGTGCCCCATGCCGGTGTTCCATACGAGGGCGGATTCGGAAGCACTTCGATCGGCAAATGCACAACACCCTTGTCCTGCTTGGGGTCGAACGGCCGCACGATGTCTCGTAACCGTTGTAATTCCGAGTCGTATTCTTGCTGATAAACGAGTTGCACATTGGAACCGGAGCTTTGCTTCCGATAGCCCACTCCCGCCATGTACGTTGCGGATTGAGGGGGGAATTTTTGGAGTTTCTGTTGCGTGACCCACAGAGACTCCCGCGAGCCATCGACCAGCTTGTCTTGCGAATGATTGACTTCCGTCAGCTTGTCGATCCAGATTCGGTTCGGGGCGTCCGGTGCGACGCTGGCCTTGCTGCTGGCCGCCAGAATGGCGTCCGTTCGCTTCTTGGTTTCGGCCGCGAGGCTGCTCGTGGCGAGCCACCAAGCGATGACCGGAAGAATGACCGCCGCGCCGTAACCAATCCAGAATTTATGGACCAAGATGGGCTTAAGTTTGTCCATTGAATCATCCTTTTAACTGATGAGATCGGGCTGGGAGCACGATTCCGATTGAGGCTAGTGCGGATTATTCATGATCGTAGGGTGCTGTCGAAGCAAACGGTGATGTTGGTGCGTCTTCGGTCTCGCTTAAAGGTGCTGTCGACTTGCGTCGCGAATCGAAGTGCGTTGGTTTGCTGAAGACGCATCAACAATTCACGACCTCGACACACCCTACCAATCATCCGCGTTAGGTGCCGTAGGCGGGCGTTCCGCTGTTGGCATCCGCAGATTCACCATCCTCACTCTCTTCCGAATCTTCGGGCGGCGGCGGTTCCACCTGGGGCCGCAATTCCTGAGCGGTCGGCTTCCAAACAAACTCAATCACGAACTTGGTTTGACGGGCTTGAAACTCCGGCAGTTGATCGTTCGGATCTTGAATCACGACCCCAGTTGGCCCAACTCCAGTACCGGGATCCACGGGGCCGGCACCGGGAATTGCAGACGCTCCGGGCGAATACGGCGTTCCGGGCGTGACTCCAGCACTCGACGGGATCGCCGAACCGGGCATCGGAATCGCACTTGCATCCGCAGTGGATGCATCACCACCGCCCGGGTATCCGGCTCCAGGCATCGCCGTCCCACCAGTGCCCTCGCCGCCCGCAAGCAAGATCGTGCGGCGGGAATTCGGGACATACTTAAATGCCTGTGCGGGCGACGTGGCCTTGATCACGGGATGTGTCAGCCCCAACTTTCTCACCGGCACGGGAACGCCTCGCGGATCACGTTGTACCTCCCACTTTTGGAGGAAGGCCAAGAACTGGTCGCGTACATACAAAGCGCCTTGTTCCTCGGCTTTCGCGCCGTGGTGATAATGCACCCCATGCAACGTGAAGACAAAACCCTTGCCTTCGGGTGGGTGCTTACGGTCATCCTCACGCATCCACGCTCCGCGGATGGACGGTTCAATTCCGTCGTACCATTCCGTTTTGAGATTCGAGACTTCGCGAGCGACGAAGCTCGCGATCTTGATGCGGTTTCGTTTGCCGATGTTGGCCTCGGCTCGCTCGGCCCCCACGTCTCGCGGCAGGCACTCGTTCACTCCGCGATAAAGTTCCAGCCAGTATTCGCGAGTCTTCAGCGGTAGCACCAGCTTCTTGCCCTTGATGGCAATCTCTTCGTTTTCGGATTCCGCGGTGCTGTAGTCGGACGCATACGTTCCTTTTTTCGTTTCGAATTGCTTCGCCGCTTGCTCGCCGGAGCCGTAATTCTTCTCGCTCACCGCTTCGTTGACTTTGCCTTCCAACGCCGCCGAAATGGAAAGCACCAACAACAAGGCCGCGGACGAGACGACAGCCCAAGGTTTCTTTCGACGCACCTTGCGAGCGGTCGCGATTTCCGGCGGCAACAGCGTTGTGCGGATCGAGGTTTGCTTCAACGCCTGCAACGCCAAACCGTACGGCACGACGAAGCTGAGGATGTTTTCCTTGAACAACGGAGCGTCCAGCACCGTATCGCCGACCAAGCCCTGAAACGTCTCCAAGCGGTCGACTTCATATTGCAGGTTTTGTTGCAAGAATTTCTGCAGTCCCGCCAACTTGAAACCGTTGCCGACGCCCAGCACTTTCGTGATCTTGGCGGAGCGGTTCACGCTGGAGAAATATCCGATCGAACGCTGAATCTCGGCCACATAGTCATTGAACACGGGACGCAGCGATTGAAACACGGCTCGCGGGTCCGGCGCCTTCGTCGCGTTGCACTTCAGGTGTTCGGCCTTCGCGAAGGTCAGCTTCATGTCCTTCGTCAACGCCCGCGTGAAGTGGTTGCCGCCAATCGGCACATTGCGAATCCAGATGCCTTCGCCATTGGAAACCAACAACGTCGTATTGTCGGTTCCCATATCGACGAAGACGCAATGCTCATCGGTCGAAGTTGACTCGTCGGAATCCGCGTCCGACTTCAAACGCTTGCCCATCATGTCGTACGTCAGCACATTGAAGAGTGCCAACGGAGCCGTTTGAATCAATTCGACTTCAACTTTGGCATCGTTGAACGGCTTCAAGTGATGCAAGACCTGATCGCGTTTCATGGCGAAGAGGCCGACTTCCGCTTCCAGCAAGTAACCGCCTTCTTCCATCGGGTTGCCGATTGGCTGGAAGTCCCAAATCACTTCTTCCAACGCGAACGGAATCTGCTGCCGCGCTTCATATTTGACGATTTCCGCGACCTTGGATGATTCGACCGGCGGAAGCTTGATGAACTTCACCAACGAGGTATTGCCGGGCACACTGATCGCGATCAAATCGCCTTTGACGTCATTCCGGGAAAGGAATGTTTCCAGCGCCTGCCGAATCAACTCGTCCGGCGATGCGTCGGGCTGCGTCAGAATCTTGGGATGCGGCACATAGTCGAATGCGACGGCGATCGCCTGATCAGCCGCGTCCGCGTACCTCAGCCGGACGGCCTTCAACGCTGCCTGTCCGATATCGATGCCCCAAACACTTTGGACGTGCGCCATGCCTATCCCCTTAGCTCAATCAAATGGATCGGGAGGATCATGAGTCGTGAAATGCGTTGACAAGAACCCCGAACCGCACCCGCCGAAGCGAAGCAGCGTCCGAGGTCTTGAGTCGAGAGAAATGCAGAATTGCGTGAAATGAACGCGTCGATTGACTTGCAAGAAAACGCGTAACTCTAGGCTACTAGAGTGTTTTCACAAGGGTCAATCAGAAACTCGCCAAGTGCCGAATACGCCGCGAAACAAGTCGGTTTCACCGGCGTGGAGTCTTGGACGTCGAGTGTCTCACATTGTTCCCGAAATTGGTCAAGTTTTCGCGAACAACTCGAAGGTTCAACCGATGACGGGCGGCTTGGCGGTGGTCAACGTGGGTTCTGTCGGGATGCCCGGCGACATGGACGGCTGCTGTTTTCCGTAGTTGGCAAGCCACAAGAGACCCGTCAACGCTCCCAAGGCCGCAAGAATCAGCGTCGGCCATTGGTAGCTGAAACTGCCGTCTCGGTTCACATCCACGAGAAATCGCAGGAAATCGCTGTCCGTAATGACCTGCGGGTCGACTCGGCTGCGCAGCACCTGCAACGAATTGAACAGGATATGGAAGACCATGCACGGCACCAGGCTACCACTTTTGACGGCAAACAGCCCCAGCACCAATCCCAGCAGCGTGGCATAGAAGACTTGCAACGGCACCATGTGAATCGCGCCAAAGGCGATGCTGGACAACATGATCGCAATCCACATGCGACCGGATCGATTGAAGCCGCTCAGGATTGGGCCGCGAAACGCCAGTTCCTCGCAGAGACCCGGCGTCACGGCGAAGGCCAGCAACGGCAGCCAGATGGGTAAGTTGCGGTCCTGCATCGAGGCCGCGACTTGTGAAAATTCGGGCGGCAGGCCGGGAAAGTACGGTGCGATGTTTTCCACCATCGTCGACACGAGCACATGCAACGCCAGCGGCAACAGCACGGCTAAACCGAGCATCTTCCAATCCGGAAGATAGGCTCGGAACGTGCGTCGGAAACTGCTGGTGAGCAACAGCCCCATGAACAGGGCGGGGCACGCGATGGTCACAAGCTGCTGCACCATCAGTACTTGCATGAGTCGCATGGTGATGTGTTCCGGCCCCACGCCGTGCAGCGCCTGGCTCATGAACTTCATCGCGCCGAATTGCAGGAACATGATCATCACGAAGCAGAAACCGGCTTCCGCGAAACTCGGCGTGGGCTCTTTGTCGCGCAGCATGTGGCGAACCCACAGGCGCAGATCGAAACGCTCCGACTCGCGGAACAACACGTCCTCGCGAGCGAACTGTTCGATCGCCCACCACAAGGCCAACAGGCTGTAGCAGATGCTGGTGATCAGCACCGGGATCGCAAAAACGTAGAACTCGGGTCCGGCGGCGGGATTGAGCAAAATGCCTTTCAACAGCAGCGCCACTCCCACGACAGGCATCACGCTGTAGAACCACGAGGCTTGCGTACCGGGATCCAACTCCACGCTGGGTGCCAAACAAAACACCGTGATGCCCATCGTGATCATGAGCAGAGGCGTGAGGTAGTACTGGCCTTCCTTGCTGCTGCGGGCGAACGTAGCCAATGCCAGCGACAGAGCACTGAACAACGCCGCCATCGGGATCAGCAAGACTCCGATCCACGCCAATTGAGCCCCGCCGGGAAACGTCAACGCACCGAAACCGGGCATGTTGGGCGCGGCGTCGGTCATGATCGACACCATGTACTTACCCGTGAACCCCATGCTGCTGAGATTCAAGACCGCGGTGGAGACACTAAACAGCATCACGGTGAAGAACTTGCCCAGCACGATCTCCGTTCGAGTCGCCGGGCAGATCAGCAGCGTTTCCATCGTTCCACGTTCTTTTTCGCCCGCAGCCACATCGACGGCCGGATAAAACGCGCCCGTAACCGCCATGATGATCAACAGCGCCGGAAAGACTTTGCTCCACAGGCTGGCGGCGATTTCTTCTTCCTTGGCGACGTTGACCGACGTTGCATTGATCGGATTCGGCAGCGATGCCGGAAGTTCCGCTTTCGCCAAGCGGCGGCTGAGGATGGCCTTCTCCCAATTGTCCAACGCGTTCTTCACCGACTGATGCGGGATCAGCGATTTCTCGTTGGCGGCATTGTGCAGAATGATCGGGCCTTCGTACTCAATGAATGCGGCGCGGTTGCGATCCGGTTCGGAGATCATCCGATTGACCTCTTCTACGTGTTCTCCAAGCCCTTCCGGGATCACGACCAGCACTTCGATCCCGCTTTCGTTGAGCAAGTCGCCAAGTTCGCTGTCCAGCAACCGCATGTCGCGACGAATCGTCCGCGCGTGTTCGAGTTCGCGTTCGACCTCGGCCAATGCCGCTTCGTTCGGCGCGACCTCCACCTCAACGTGTGCGTTGGGTTTGAGCGGCAGGTTGGACGGAATCAACACGCGTTCCAGCGAAGCGGCAATGTGCTGCAGCATTCCAAACGCACCCACCGATTTGGACGACAGCTTGTTGTAGACCATCGTGATCCGTGGAACTTGGCCGGGATCGAGGTCGCCGGCGTCCGCATTCTCGGCGAAACGTTTCTTCAGGTCGCGCAGGTTGTCTGCAAATCCGACCGGAATGATGGCGACGGCGTGCGTCTGCCCGTTGGCCAGCAGTTGCCCGATTTCATCGTCGATTTCTTTCACTCGATCGGCGGCCGCGTCCCCGGACGCCGTCAGCGCCAGTCGACGCTCGCTGATCAATTCCGCAATGCGCAGCGCCGGCACTTCGGCTTGCGGTTGAGTGGGATCGGCGGTTTTGGCGGCGGCGGGAGACTCCGGAGCTGTCAAGAGCCGCAGCTTTTTGGTTTCGTCGTTCGTCTCGAACGGCGATTTGAATTCGCCGTTTTCGCCCACAAAACTCCAAGCGTCCGGAAGATGTTCGACACCGACGATCACCGCCGTGCGTTCGTCCAACTGATCCAACTGTGCCCGTTGTGCGGCTCGCAGCAGCAGTTTGTTCTGCATCAACCGAGCTTGAACCAGATAGTTCTGGATCTCTTCATCGGGCGGTTCGCCGTCGGCAACAATCGCGTCCTTTTCCCTGAAGACTCGCAGTTTCTGAGCGTCCGAGCGTGAATTGAACCACGCCGGCGCGATGCCGTCTTTTTGCAGCAGTTGCGGCGTATCCGGCAACTGATCCTCACCGAGGATCACGACGGTGCGCTGTTGCTCGTTGAACAGCAATCGCATCTGCACCATGCCGATCCCCATTGCGGGATACAGCAACAGCGGCAAGATGAGCATCATGAACAGCGTCCGCCGGTCGCGAAGCTGGTCACGCACTTCTCGATTGAAGATGAGCCGTGTATTGCGAAAACTCATGGCCTATGTCCCTGCCGTCGCGGGCTCGGTGTTTTCCGTGGTTTCGTGTTCGTCGTCGTAGCGCTGAATCAGATCGAAGAACAATTCTTCCATGTCCGGTTCACTGTATTTCTCTTCCAATTCCTGGACCGAGCCCATCGCCAGAATCCGGCCCTTGTGAATCACGGCGATGCGGTCGCACAGCTTTTCAACTTCTCGCATGATGTGCGTCGAGAAGATGATGCATTTGCCTTGGTCGCGTAAAGACGCGATTGCATTGAGCAGCTTCCGAGCCACCAGCACGTCGAGCCCCGATGTTGGTTCATCGAAGATCAGTACGGGTGGATCGTGGACAATGCTGCGAGCGATCGACACCTTTTGCTTGTTTCCCGTGGACATTTTGGAACCAAGCATGTCGCGGATCTCGTGCATTTGCAGATCATTGAAGATGCGATCGATCCGCTGCTGAAGTTCTTTCTCTTCGATCCCGTACAACCGGCCGAAGTACTCGACCATTTCCCAGGCAGTCATGCGGTCGTAGATGCCGGTGTTGCCGGACATGAAACCGATACGTTGGCGGACGTCTTCCGGATGCGTTCTGACGTCGTACCCGTCAATCAAAGCCCGACCTCCGGTCGGTTTGAGCACGGTGCTGAGAATTCGCAAGCACGTCGTCTTGCCCGCGCCGTTCGGACCGAGCAACCCAAAGATCTCGCCGGGTTGAATGTCGAAGCTCACGTCGTCGAGTGCGGCAACCTCGCCGCGTTTGAGGTCTTCGAAGCTCTTCCGTAGCTGTTCGACGTGAATCATGGTGGGCAGACGAATCGAGGTTGAAGTCGGTGACGAAGCAACGGGATCGTCCGAATCAAGGCGGATCAATCACGCGGGAAAGCCGATCGAGCGTGGAACTCTACCACACGAACGGTTGATCGACTCGGCATTCACGGACCCGCTTGACTGAACGATCGTAATGCAGGAGCCGCAAAGTTCCGATAACCCGCATTTTCGAAACCGGCGCTAATGGAGGCCGGGGTCGGGTGTCTCAAATTTTCAATCAATACTCGCGGGTTGACGTCTCCATTGTTCTGACGCTTTATTTAAGTGGCGTCCGAGTCGCAGCCATCGTCTTGCTATTCCGAAGCCGTCTCCCGGTTGAAATCGATGTCCGCGTAGATCTCTCGCGGAAGTCAGCCTCAAAGCCAACGAGAGTTACCTGTCGGAATTGTCCGAGGTGGACGTATCGAGCCTGGAACATTCGGTGACGATGCGTCGGAGCGCGTCGGCGGTTCGTCGCAAGGGGCGGAGCTTTCGAGGTTTCAACCCAGCGAGTTCCGACGACGCCAGACTGTTCGCAGCGGTGTTACGCGGCGAGCATTCGATCCATCGTTTTCGGAACGCCCACATCCGCGAGCGGCTGTATGGAACTGCGCGTCGACGGCGAGTGCTTCGTCGGCACGCGGCTTGAGTGGGTCGATTGTTAAAGCGTCTTCAGATGCACGGTCTGATCTCGAAAGTTCCGCGTTCGCGTCGCTGGCGAGTGACCTCGAAGGGGCGATCGCTGATGATCGCCACACTCAAATTCCACGGCGAAGAATTCGCCGAACTCATTCGACAATACGATGTTGCCGCGTGAAAGTTATGCGCGCACAAATGTGTAAGAAGTTGTGACGGAAGAGTCTAAACCGCGACGTTTCATGACTGGTCATCGAATCGGCCTGGAATTGGAGTACAATCGACAACAAGATGTCCCCGTTGCGAAACCGGCCACCGAGTCGTTTTGAGATTTGAAATCTGAGATTTCCGTGATTTCGCCGTCAGGATCAGAAAGATCAACATGATCCGAATCCCATGCAGGACTGGACTGAGCCTCCGTCGCGTTGTCGTGTTGAGCATCGCCGCTGCCGCACCGGTCTTGTTGGCGAGCATGTGTCAGGGACTCGCGGACGAAGTTCGTTTGAAAAACGGCATGATCATTGAGGGCAAGCCGGTGCCGTTGATGGGCCTGGACCTGACGGCCATTCAAACGTTGAAGAAAAACCCCACGTCCGTGTATCCCGTGTTGATGATCGATACGGGGATCGCACGATACTTCGTGCCTGAAAAACAGAAGGTGGAAGTCAACCGAGCGTCGGGGCTGGCCTCGCGATTCGAGAAATTCAAAATCGACCGTCTTCGCAGTTCGCGAAGCTTGGGGCCGACGGTGATGGGTTCGTTCTTGAACGTGACCGATTTCGACAAGTTCGGCGTGCGGACCGTCCGCGTGAAAACCGATCGCGGCGAAATCAACATCGTCGAAGGGGTCAAGGAAATCGGTCCGCAATACCTCTGGCTGGAAGGCATCAACTAAGTCTGGGAACACGGGGTCGCCACCAGCGATGTCAACCCGTTGCAGCTTGACGCCATGATCCGCGAGGTCACGGACCAGAATGATCCGCGAATCCGCTTGTCGATCGCCCGTTTCTATTTGCAGGCCGGCATGTATCTGCGAGCCGGCAATGAAATCGACAACATCATCCGCGAATTCCCGGACTACAAAGCGCGGTGCGAGCAGATCGGTTTGCAGATTCGACAGGAACTTGCACTCAGCATGCTCCGAGAAATCCGCGTGCGAGTTCGCGGCGGCCAGCATCGATTGGCCCAAACGGCACTCCGAAAGTTTCCCACGCGAGACTTGAATGCCACGGTGACGCGCACCGTCGAAGAGTTGGCCAATGATTACGCCATGAAACGAACGAACGGCGTTCGAGTGAATTTGCTGCTTGGCGAATTGCAGGCGGAACTCGATGACGAGACGCGTGCGAAGGTCTCGCCCATGCGGTCGGAGATTCGTGATTCCCTGAGCTTCAATTCGCTGGAGCGACTGGACGCCTTCCTGAAACTGGCGGACGACGCACAGCTTTCCGCCGCGGAAAAACTGGCGCTGGCATACTCCGGCTGGGTGCTCGGCAGCGCGCGGGCCATCACCGAGTTGCCGGAAGCGATCAACTTGTGGACGGCTCGCTACTTGGTGACCGAGTACCTACGCACCGAAAACCCGCTGGACGAAAAGCGGTTGCTGGCGGATCTCGAACGACTGGAAGGCGTGGATGCGGCGAGGCTGCTGGCGATGATTCCGTTACTGCCGACGGCTTTGGATTCGAGCGGAATCACGGCCGGCAACGCGGGCGTTGTCGAGTTGCGAGCGGGTTCAAGTGGCGAGGCTAAATACAGTGTGCTGTTGCCTCGCGAATACAATCCGGATCGGTCGTATCCCCTGATCGTCGCCTTGCGGTCCGGTGGAGCAACCCCCGAACAAACGCTGTCCTGGTGGGGCGGCACGGTCGATCGTCCGGGACAGTCACAGCGATTGGGTTACATCGTGATCGCGCCGCATTACGGCGATCCGGATCAACGGACGTATGAATACGACGCGACTACGCACGCGCATGTCGTCGAATCCATTCGCGATGCACGCAAGCGATTTGCCGTGGATTCAGACCGCGTGTTCTTGGCCGGACACGGCATGGGCGGCGACGCTGCGTTTGACTTGGGAATGTCAAAACCGCATCTGTTTGCGGGAGTCGTGGCGATTTGCGGCATTTGCGACGGCTACTGCAAATGGTATTGGAGCAACGCCGAAAACGTACCGTTCTATATTGTCGGCGGCGAACTGGATCGAGACTCATTGACCCGCAATTCCACGGTGCTCAATCGCATGATGATGCGTGGATTTCGCTACGACGTGGTCTATGCCGAATACCTCGGTCGCGGTTTCGAAACTTACACGTCCGAACGCGAAAAGATCTTTGATTGGATGGCGGGAAAGGTTCGCGTGAAGTGGGTTAAGGAATTCGAGTTCCAAGTCCTGCGTCCGACGGAGAACGCCTTTTATTGGTTGGAAGCCTTCGGTTTGCCTCGATCCATCACGGCTCCTCGATCCATCGCCAAGAACGGTCGTCCGGTCGGCAGTCCCGTCTTATTTGGGGCCGAGATCAAACCCGGCAACACGATCTATCTGAAGACGGGTTCCGCCAAGCACACCGTGTGGCTGTCGCCGGAATTGATCAACATTGACGAACGAGTTCGCGTGTCCGTCAAAGGCCGGCAGAAGTTCAACGACTTCGTCAAACCGAACCTCACGGACATCCTGCGGGATCTGAAACGTCGCGGCGATCGACAGAAGGTGTACTCGATCCGCATCGAAGTCTGATGTGTATCCAACTTGGGTGCTGACCAACTCTCGGTCGCGACGCACCAGCGGTCAGATGTCACGTCGACCGGTGCCGCCGACCGGGACAATCGGACGGGCCGGGCTGCTCACAACTTTGGTGCCGATCGCGGAAATCACTCCGCGGCTTCCGAACGACCGTCAAGGAATTTCGCAACGTCGGCCAGTAGCGGGTCGATCGCGATGCGTTGGATGGCATGTGGTGGATTCCAGGGAAACCATTCAAACCCCTCGTGTTCGGTGACTTCAATGGCGACTTCTTCACGAAGCCAAGCCAGGAAGATCACCGTCGTCTTCCGCGCAGCTCCACCGTTCAGCCACTTCGGTCGGACCGTGTAGTGGGATTCGTACGAGTACTCCGGTTCCAGATCGATCGAGTCTTCGCAAATACCGGTTTCCTCGTGCAGTTCACGAAAGGCGCAATCGAAGTCCGATTCGCCCGCTTCCACGTGTCCTTTCGGCAAGTCCCAGCGATCCCGATGCTTCATGAGCAGGAATTCCGGCTGCTCGGGATTTCGGAGAATCAAGAAACCGCAGGATCTGAATTCAGGCATCGGAAACGACTCCCTTGGAGATCATGGCCACTCGTATCTCACGTTGACGCAAGCCGCTCAATCGATGTCCACTTCATCCGGCAATGTGTCCAAGCCGTATCCGGCGCGTCGAATCGCGCGGGCGCGTTCGATGATGCGGATGGCCTGCGCGAGCAGCGTTGCGTAGCCGACTACGAAGATTAACGAACTCCATTCAAGACCAAAGGTGAATGGGATCGCGAATACGAACAGATACAGCGAGGCCAATAGCCCCGCGAAAATCGCTGGAATCGACCGGAACGTCGTCAAGATTCCCGAAACGACCGTCAATCCGCCAAGCCCGATGAGCATTGGCATCGTGTGCGAATTTGTCGGGATTGCATCGACAAAACCGAAGCCGATACAGCTCAAGCCGCACACGATCCAGGCGACTCCCAGTTGCATCGTGGCCCTTCGAAAACGGCGAATGAATTCCGAATCCAGCCGATTGGCCGGTCGGTGTATCGCCCCCACACTCCAGGGCAGTTGTTCGCCACAATTGGTACAGCGTGCCGCCTGTCGATCGATTTCGTCGGCCCCGCACATCGGACACTGCCGAGCCTTCGGGAGCGCGTCTCCAATTCGATGACCGGGTACTTCATTCATTGGGTGAGTTTACAGAATTCGTCGTCGGGCGGATCGCTTGCGTGGGCGAGTGGAAAGATCCGCATTGCCTGCAAATTCGGCAAGTGTCGAAGAATTCAAACAACGGGTTAACGACTCACGTCGTTCCATTCGACGTCGCCATCCGGTCGATCGATTTGCCGGATAAAACGTCCACCGCTGTAATAGGTACCTTCTCGCGTAAAACGGCACCAATTCAGACACGTCAGCATCGTAATTTCACCGCCGTCCGTCGTGCGCAAGACGATGGCGACATGGCGATTCGCGATGGGGGTTTGATGATCGAAGGCAATGCCGCCCGACGAGATGTCTCGACCACGCGTCACGATCGGCCGGCCCGTCGGCTGCATGCAAATGCTTTCGAGCGGGATGATTATGAGCTGGTCGTGAAATGAGCGCCGGTGCAGTTTCCGATTCTGCAAGAGCGTCGGCGTTTCTTGCCAACTCGCTGCATCCGCCGCAATCAGACGAGCCAATTCACCGGTCTTCCACTTCGTCTCGATCGCTTCGCTGAGCAATTGTGGAACGCCGGGGTCCGAGATCGCTGAAGTTGTCATGCCACGTTCCTCGAAAGCACTCTCTGAATCGTTCGCGCATCCACCTCATCAAGGTTTAGCTTGTACTTGAGAAGAAACGAGAATCATTCGGCGAATCTGAATCAAATTTCGAAAAGCGGTGCGGTCGAATTCGGATCCGGTGCAATTCGCGACAGATCTCAATTGAGTCGTCTCCGCGAATCCAGTCGGTACGGTTCGCGTGTATATATCTTAAATTCAGTCCGTACGCCTTAGACTGCATTCTAGGGTAGGGTGTTGATATTTTGAACTCGGAGACGGGGAAGGGGTCGGGTG
>JAQBZS010000070.1 GCA_027622115.1 Planctomycetota bacterium
CGGCGGCGGCACGTTTAGCGAGTTCACGATCTCCATGACGGGAGCAAACAGCGGGACGGTTGACGTGACGGGAAACTCGCAACTGACATTCAGCGCCCTGGAAGGGGCGATCACATCGACGCTGGCAACCACGAATTCCACGGTCAACTTCACGACCACCAGTGAAACGATCGAAATCAATCCGCTCGGAGTGGTCGGCAATCAGACGCAGATTACATCGACGTTTTCTCAAGACGTGGTTATCGCAAGTCCAACCGGCAATTTGACGGTCAACGCCGGTACGACCAATGCGGACACGATCATCGTGGACGGCGTTGCTGCGGGGTTCTCGGGCACGCTGGCCGCCAATGGACAAGGCGGAGGCGACATCGTGCAGGTGGTCCGCGAGTTGGCCCTGCAGGGCGCGAGCATCTCGCTCACGGGTCAATTGCTGGACATCAACAAGTCGATTTCCGCAACCAGCGGCTCGATCAGCCTGATCGCCACGCAGCAGATCGACAGGCGACTCGCAATATGACCAATTGAGTGTGTCCGGCAACAACCGCACGGTCACGCTGAACGGCGCGAAGTTGAATGTGCAGTTCATCAACAGTTTTGTACCGACATCCGGCAGTCAGGACGTGTTTCGCATCATCGACAGCACCGGAACCGGGTCGAATGTCGCCGGCACATTCAAGTCGGCGGACGGCAACACCAACCTGACGAACGGTTCTCAATTCGTTGTCGGAGCGACGACGTTTCTCATTGAGTACAACCCGGCGGGAAGCCCCGGTGATGTGATCTTGGTCGAACAAAACAACGATGCGCCCACGATTTCCGTCAACAACTTGAGTTACACCGAGGACCAGAACGGCGGCAATCCGGTGCAGATCCACAGCGCCGCCACGGCCAACGATGCCGACGGCGACGCGGACTGGGACGGCGGCAAGCTGGAAGTGCGGATCACGGCCAATAATGAAGCCGGTGACGAGATTTCGATCGCGACCGTCGGTGGGATTGCGGTATCGGGCGCCAACGTGCAGGACGGCGGCGTCACGTTCGGCACGATCGTGGAAACGAGCGGCGCGGTCAATGACGGCGTGGTGACCAACGGCGATTTGCTGGCCGTCAACTTTACGGCGGCCGCGACGGGCGGTCGCGTGCAGAAGCTGGTGCGAGCCATCAGCTATCGCGCGACGTCCGATTCGCCCAGCACTTTGGCTCGCACCGTGACGTTCACCGTGACCGATACGAACAACGGTGTCGGCACCGATACGTCGGCAATCAGCGTGACTGCGACGAACGACGCGCCTGTGTTCGCCGGTGTGGACGCCACTCCCACACACGTGCATCGCGGGGCCTTTGTGGATTTGGACGCGAACGCGAGCGCTTCTGATCCGGAACTGGACGCGGCCGACAACTTCGACGGGGCTAAGCTCATCTTTGCACGCAATGGCGGAGCGAACCCAGGCGATGAATTCGGGTTCGATGCGATGTCGACACTGACCGTGAGTGGGACCGACATCAAGAGCGGTGCCAATGCCGTTGCCACGTTCACGAACACCGGCGGCACGTTGACGATCACATTCACCGATGCCAACGGCACGGATCCCACCGGCAGTCGTGTCGACGAGGTGCTGCAAGCGGTGCAGTATCGGAACGTCGAAAACACACCGCCGGCCACCGCACTGATTGGCTACACGTTTGATGACGGCGCGGGCAGCAATAATCTCGCCACGGCGAGCGTATTGGTGACAATCGCCGGGACGACTTCGGTCGTCCTGTCGAGTGGAAACTTGACCGTCACGGATATCGATGGCCCGACCGATACCGCCGACCGTCTGGTCATCAAACGCATGGGTTCGAATCTGCGGATTTCCGATCCAACCAATGCGCTTTCCGCCGGTGCCGGTTCAACTCAGGTGAATCCCAACACAGTCGACGTCGTGCTGGCAAACATCACCGGTACGTTTACGGTGAACACGCTGGCTGGCGATGACAAAGTGCTGATCGATTTTTCCGGTGGCGATATTGGGGTGGATATCGTCGTAAATGGCGGAGTCGGCAATGACGCAGTGGGCGTGATCGGCGACGGCTCGGATGACACGGCGGCGTATACGCCGGATGCATCGACTCCGGGTAATGGAGTGATTGTGGTCGACGTAGCTGCGGGGGCGGGAGCGGATCGGACGATTACGTTTGCTGGGTTGGAGCCGGTCGATGTTTCGGGCTTCTTATCCGTGACACTCGCTCCCCCTGGGGCGAATGACTTGATCACGGTCGCGAACGGGTTTGACGATGCGACCGGTGCCGTGCCGGCGCTGATCGTTTCGGGGACCTGCGGCGGCGTGGCGTTCCAACAGGCGCATCTCTTCAACAACACCACGATCGTGATCACCACGACGGCCACAGATGGCGTCGACACCATCAACATCACGACTGCCGATAATGCTCACGCCAATACGAACTTGACGATCAATACGGGTTCCGGAGCCGACACCGTCAACATCAACGGCAACGTCACACTGCCGTCAGGCGGCAACTTGACCGTCACCAGCGGCCAGACGATCAGCGTGGGCACGAACGCGCTCTTGAATTTGTCCGGCGCCGGTGCCGCAAGCTTTACGGCCGGCAGAGACATTGCATTTGGGTCGGGCGCGGGCATCACGACGGTCACCGGCGGCATCACGCTCATTGCCAATGTCGTCGGATCCGCGACCGGGACATTCGTGGGCATTGATTTGAACGACGCGACGCTGACGTCGAACGGCGGGGCGATCGCTCTCGACGGAACCGGCGGTACGACGGGTGCTGGGAATCACGGCGTCCATTTGCGGAACGGCGCGATACTCGATGCGAACGGCTCGTCAACGCTGACCGTCACCGGCGATGCGAGCGTCGATGGCGCGGGAGTGCTGATCCAGGACGACGCCACCGATCTATCGGTCGTCAACGGATTGATGGACATCAACGGTCTTAGCAGTGCGGCTTCGACGGGGGCGACGGATCCTGCTGGCCGAGGCGTGCAGATTGAAGACGCCGATCTGTCGTCCACCGGTTCTGGGAATATTGATGTCTCGGGGAGGACTTCAGGCAGCAATGAAGTCGACGGCATCTTCATCAACGACCCCAACAACGCCGTGACGATCACGACCGGTGCCGGCACCATTTTGCTCAACGGTGTTGGTGGGGGTACTGGTGATGGGATTCAGATCAACGATGGGAACGTTGTCGAATCTACGGGCGCTGGGACGATTACGCTTACCGGACAAGGTGGAGCCGGAAGTGTTGAAGACGTCAATCTGGCTGGAACGGTCGGCAACGCCGCCGGAACGGACACAATTACATTTGTGGCAAACGAAGTGGGCATCGGCGGGAGTGCCTTGATTGATGGGCAAGGCGCGCTGGTGTTCGACCCCAGGACGAACGGGACATCGATTGGACTCGGCGGTGGTGCAGGGACGTTGAATCTTGACGATACTGAATTGGGCCGACTCTCCGATGGGTTCAGTTCGATCACGATTGGCGACGCGTCCGCCGGTGACATCACGCTCGACACGACAACGTTTCAAGACAACCTCACACTGCTGACTGGTGGCGACATCATCAGCAGCGCCGGCACGGATATCACGAACTCGGGCAACACGACAACTCTGAACGGCGATGTCGAACCGGGTGGTGCCGCAGCGACGCAATTCGGGCAGTTCGAAATCGACGGAAGCGTGACGTTTGCTTCAGCGGCGTCGCTCGATGTGTTGCTGCAAACGAACGCGACGCCTGGCACGACCTTCGATCAAGTGCGCGTCATCGGCGCGGCCCGCACCACGACACTGGCCGGGGCGACGCTGAATTTGACGAGGCATTCCGGCTTCGCGGCCGCGCCGAATGACACGTTCGTGATCGTCGACAATGTTGATAGCGGTTCGTCATTGAGCGGCACCTTCACCGGACTCGCCGACAACGACACGATCCAAGTCGGGGCTGACTTCTTCCGCATCAATTCCAACGCCGGCACGGACTCGAACGATGTGGTGTTGACGTATCTGTCGTCGATCCAAGTCAACTTCGAAAACCCCGGGTCGACCACGGCGGAAGGCAACGGGGCGGCTCATACGTTGAATGTGATTCTGTCGACAACAGTTGCGTTGACGAGTCCCGTGGTGGTGGACATCACCGATGACGGCACGGGCAACGCTGCGGGCAGCGGCACCGATTACACGTTGACCACCACGCAAGTCACGTTTCCCATCGGCAGCGTCGACAACGACACGCAGGCCGTGACCGTGACTCAGGTCAACGACCAGCGGCTCGAAGGCGATGAAACCGTGGATCTGTCGTTGAGCATCAACTCGGGCGTGGCCGCGACCGGAAGTCAGAACACGCACACGGTGACGATCGACGACAACGAAACCGGTTCGATCAACATGCAAGCCGATCAGTCCAACGCGGAAAGTGTCGACCCGACGGCGAGTGCCACGCTGACCATCATGGCGAACGGAACCGGTACGGTGGGATTGGATGTCGCGTTGACCGTGTCCGCGACCGATACGGGCAGCGGGTCCGCCACGTCGGGTGTCGATTTTGCCGCGTTCGGAACGCAGGTGCTGACCTTCAACACCGGCGACGGCAGCACGATCACGTCGACCGATGCCTCGTTGGATGTCACCGACGACAACCGCTTGGAAGGCGATCAGACGGTCGAGATCCAGATTGCGGGTTTGTCGAACGACTTGAATGGACAAGTCTCGGTGACGGACTTCTCGCATGTGTTCACGATCGAAGACAACGAGGTCGGCGTGATCAACTTCCAGGCGAATCAGTCGAACGCGGAAAGCGTCGATCCCACGGTCAACGCCTCGCTGACGATCACTGCGATCGGTACCGGCACAGTGGGCCTCGACGTGGGGTTCACCGTTGATGCCGGCGACGTGGGGGGGCGGTTCCGCCACGACCGGCACCGACTTCGCCGCGTTTGGGACTCAGACGCTGACGTTCAGCAACGGCGATGGCGCGTCGATCAATTCGGACACGGCCACGCTGGATGTCACCGACGACCAGCGGCTGGAAGGCGACGAGACGGTGGACCTGAGCATCGGCAACCTGTCGAGCAACTTGGATGGACAGGTCTCAATTCTGGACGGCACGCACACCGCCACGATCGCGGACAACGAAAGCGGCGTGGTGAATTTCCTGGCTGATTAGTCGAACGCGGAGAGTGTCGACCCCACGGTCAATGCCACGCTGACGATCACGGGGATCGGTTCGGGGACGCTCGGATTGGACGTGGGCTTCGCGGTGGATGCCACGGATGCGACCGGCGGTTCAGCGACCAGCGGCACGGACTACGTCGCGTTCGGCACGCAACTCTTGTCGTTCGCGTCCGGAGACGGTACGAGCATCACATCGGACAACCGCACACGGGATGTGACCGACGATCAGCGACTGGAGGGTGACGAGACGGTGAATCTGCAGATCGGGAATCTGTCGGACGACTTCGACGGGCAGGTCACGATTTCGGACGGCACGCATGTGGTCACGATCGAAGACAACGAAACCGGTGTGATCGACATGCAGGTCGATCAGGCCAATGCGGAAAGTGTCGACCCCACGGCAACCGCCACGCTGACGATTACGGGCAGCGGTTCCGGGACGGTAGGGTTGGACGTGGTGTTGACGGTGTCCGCGACCGATACAGGTAGTGGCACCGCATCGACGGGTGCCGACTATGCGACATTCGGAACGCAGGTGCAGACGTTCAATATGGGCGACGGCACGACGTTGGCGTCGACCGATGCCACGCTGGATGTCACCGACGACCAACGGCTGGAAGGCGACGAAACGGTCGAAATTCAAATCGCGGGATTGTCTTCCGATTTGAACGGCCAAGTTTCGCTGGTGGACGTCACGCACGTATTTACGATCGAAGACAACGAAACCGGCGTGATCAACTTCCAAGCCGATCAGTCGAACGCGGAGAGCGTGGATCCCACGATCAACGCCACGCTGACAATCACCGGCATCGGTACTGGCACGGTGGGCCTCGACTCGACGTTGACGGTCGCCGCCACCGACGTCGGCAGCGGTTCGGCCACGACAGGTACGGACTTCGTCGCGTTCGGCTCGCAGACGTTGACGTTCAACACCGGCGACGGGGCGACGAACACTTCGACCAATGCCACGCTGGATGTGACCGACGATCAGCGTTTGGAAGGTGACGAGACCGTGGATCTCGGCATCGGCAGTCTGTCAAGCGATCTGGACGGGCAGGTTTCGCTGAACGACAGCACGCACACGGCCACGATCGAAGACAACGAAACCGGCGTGATCGACTTCCAAGCGGATCAATCGAATACCGAGAGTGTCGATCCCACCGCGAATGCCACCCTGACGATCGCCGGTAGCGGTACGGGGACGATCGGTTTGGATGCGGGCTTCACGGTGGACGCCACGGATGCCTTGAGCGGTACGGCGATCAGTGCCACCGATTACGCGGCGTTCGGCACGCAAGCGTTGACGTTCAGCGCCGGCGACGGCTCGAGCATCACTTCTACCAACAGCACGCTGATCGTGACCGACGACCAGCGGCTCGAAGGCGACGAAACGGTCGATTTACAGATTGGCAATCTGTCGGATGATTTCGACGGTCAAGTCACGCTGTCGGACAGCACGCACACCGCCACGATCGAAGACGACGAAACCGGCGTGATCAACATTCAAGTGGATCAATCGAACGCCGAAAGTGTTGACCCGACGATCAATGCCACGCTGACGATCACGGGCAGTGGCACCGGGACGATCGGTTTGGACGTGGCGTTCACGGTCGATGCCACGGATTCCGGCAGTGGATCGGCCACCGACGGCACGGACTTCGCCGCGTTCGGCACGCAGCCGCTGACGTTTTCCGCCGGTGATGGGGCGACCAACATCTCGTCCGACTCGATCTTGGACGTGACCGATGATCAACGCTTGGAAGGCGACGAAACAGTCGATGTCGGCATCGGCAACCTGTCGAGCGACTTGGATGGGCAAGTGTCGCTGTCCGATGTCGCGCACACGGCGACGATCGAAACAACGAAGCTGGCGAGATCAACATTCAGGTGGATCAGTCGAACGACGAGAGTGTCGACCCCACGATCAACGCCGTCTTGACCATCACCGGCAGTGGTAGCGGCACGGTGGGCTTGGACGTTGCGTTGACCGTGGATGCCACCGATGCGGGCAGCGGGAATGCGATCATCGGCACGGACTACGCGGTGTTCGGCACGCAGCCGCTAACGTTTTCCACGGGCGACGGCGCGACGAACAACTCGTCAAATTCCACGCTGGTTGTGACCGACGACCAGCGTTTGGAAGGCGATGAGACCGTTGATATTGGCATCGGCAATCTGTCTTCCAACTTGAACGGGCAGGTGTCGCTGGCGGACATCGCGCACACAGCCACGATCGAAGACAACGAAACCGGCGTGATCGACTTCCAGGCCGATCAGTCGAACGCCGAAAGTGTTGACTCGACGATCAACGCCACGCTGACGATTGGCGGCAGTGGTACGGGGACGGTGGGACTTGATGTGGTGTTGACGGTGGATGTCACCGATGCGGGCAGCGGGACCACGATCAGCGGCACGGACTACGCGGCATTCGGCACGCAGACGATTACCTTCAGCACCGGCGACGGTGCCACGAACACGTCGAGCGATTCGACGCTCGACGTGACCGATGACCGGCGGCTGGAAGGCGATGAAACGGTGGACCTGCAAATCGGCAATTTGTCGAGCGACTTGAACGGTCAGGTCTCGCTGAACGATACGACGCACACGGCCACGATCGAGGACAACGAAACCGGTGTGGTCGAATTCCAGACAGATCAATCGAACTCGGAAAGTGTCGATCCCACGGTGAATGCGGTGCTGACGATCAACGGGACGGGCTCGGGGACGGACGGCTTGGATGTGCCGTTGACCGTGGATACCACCGACGCGGGAAGCGGATCTGCCACGAGTACCACGGATTACGCGGCGTTTGGGACTCAGGCAATCACGTTCGCGGTCGGCGATGGAGCAACGATCAATTCCACAAACGCCGTGCTGGATGTGATTGACGACCAACGTTTGGAAGGAGACGAAACAATCGATCTGGCCATCGGGAATTTGTCGAGCACACTCGATGGGCAAGTGGCACTGGGGGATACGACGCACACGGCGACGATCGAAGACAATGAAATCGGCGTGATTGATTTCCAAGTCGATCAGTCCAACGACGAAAGTGTGGACCCGACGGTCACCGCCGTGCTGACCATCACGGGAAGCGGTACGGGTACGATTGGCTTGGATGTGGTGCTCACCGTGACTGCTGCAGACTTGGGCAGCGGGACTGCCGTCAGTGGCACTGATTACACGGCGTTCGGTACGCAGACGTTGACTATCAGCACCGGGGACGGCATGACGCTTACGTCAAGCAACGCTTCACTGGACGCCGTCGACGACCAACGCCTCGAAGGCGACGAGACCATCGACCTCGCAATCGGCAACTTGTCGAGCACGCTCGACGGGCAGGTGTCGATTTCGGACAGCACGCACACGGCCACGATCACAGACAATGAAACCGGTGTGATCGACTTCCAGGCGGATCAATCCAACGGCGAAAACGTCGCCCCGACGGCCAACGCCACGCTGACGATCACCGGCAGCGGCTCCGGAACGGTTGGACTCGACGTCGCATTGACAGTCGACGCGACAGATGCGGGCAGCGGATCGTCGATCAGCGGCACTGACTACACCGCGTTCGGAACGCAGACGTTGACGATCAGTGCCGCTGACGGTGCGTCGCTGACTTCGAATAACTCGACGCTCGATGTCACCGATGACCAACGGCTCGAAGGCGACGAAACCGTCGATTTGCAAATCGGCAGTCTGTCGAGCGACTTGAACGGTCGGGTCTCGCTGAACGACACGACGCACACGGCCACGATCGAAGACAACGAAACCGGCGTCATCGATTTCCAAGCGGATCAGTCGAACGCCGAGAGTATCGATCCGTCGATCAATGCCACGCTGACAATCACCGGCAGCGGCTCGGGGACGATTGGATTGGATGTGACTTTGACCGTGGACGCTACCAACGCCGGTAGTGGCGGGGCGACGAGCGGCACGGACTTCGCAAACTTCGGCACACAGACCATCACGTTTGTAATCGGCGATGGCGCGAGCCTCACATCGACCGACTCGACACTGGACGTGACCGACGACCAGCGTTTGGAAGGCGACGAGACCGTGGACCTGTCGATCGGGAACTTGTCGAGCACGCTCGATGGTCAGGTCTCGCTCAACGATGTCACGCACACGGCGACAATCGAGGACAACGAAACCGGCACGATCGACTTCCAGCCGGATCAGTCGAACGTCGAAAGCATTGATCCCACGATGAACGCCACGCTGAGCATCACGGGGATCGGCTCGGGCACGATCGGACTCGACGTGAGCCTGACCGTTGACGCCACTGACGCGGGCGGCGGGACGGCGACCAGCGGCGCCGATTACACGGCGTTTGGAACTCAGACGCTGACGATTGCCACGGGTGATGGAGCCAGCATCACGTCAACCGACGCCTCGCTGGACGTCACGATCGACGCCGTGGTGGAAGATCACGAAACCGTCAACTTGGAGATCGGCAACTTGTCGAACGATCTCGACGGGCAAGTTTCGCTGAACGACACCACCCACGTGCCCACGATCCTCAACGACGACACGGCCACGCTGACGATTAGCGACCTCACTGAAACCGAGACCGATTCGGATCAAACGTTCGACTTCACGGTCTCGATCGACGCCGCAATTCAGGGCGGATTCGACCTGGCGTTCGCGCTGGGACTCGGAACGGCCGAGTCGTCGGATGTGTCGCTGGTAACCGGCAGCCCGCTGGCGTTTTCCGGAACCGTGAACGAATCGCATACGGTCACGGTGACGCTACACGGCGACGACATCGTCGAGGACCACGAGACCTTCACGCTCACGCTGGGCGACGTCACCAACAGCAGTGCCGAACAGGACGAATCCATCACCACCGGAGCCATCGGCAACGGCACGATCAACAACGACGACACGGCGTCGCTCAGCATCTCGGCACCATCGATCACCGAAAGCGACAGCAATCAAACGGTGCAGTTCACCGTCACGCTGGACGCGGCAGTTGAAGGCGGGTTCGACGTGGCGTTCAGCGATGCACTCGGCGATGCCGAAACGACCGACTTCAGCGTGATCACGAACGGCCCGCTAAGCTTCCTCGGCAACGTGAACGAGCAGCTCGTCATCGACGTCAACATCGTCGGCGAACAGATCGTGGAAGCGGATGAAACCTTCACGATCACGCTTGGCGATGTCACCAACACGACTGCCGTGCAGGACTTGGCCATCACCACCGGAGCCGCAGACACGGGCACGATCGACAACGATGACAGCGGCACGTTGTCGGTCGCGGAAACGGGCGAGCCACAGATTGAAGGCAACAGTCCAGTCACTGTGACCTTCACCTTTACGGTTACGCTCGATGCTCCTGTCGAGGGCGGCTTTAGCATCGGCTACGTCACGAGCGACGGCACCGCCGCCAACGGCAACGCCACCCTGGCCGACGGCGACTACATCGACAACGACGCCGCGATCAGCTTCACGGGCGCGGCCGGCGAACAATACGACATCACGGTCTTGGTCAACGGCGATCAAAAGGTTGAATTGGACGAAGTCTTCAACGTGGCGTTGGAGTCGGCGCTCGGCAACTTGCAAACCGGCATCGATGCGAACGACATCACGATCGACACGACTCCGGCCACAGGCACCATTCTCAACGACGACAGCGCCACAATCCGCATTGACGACATTTCGCTCGATGAAGGCGATAGCGGCGTCACGGCATTCACGTTTACGGTCACGCTGGACGCGGAAGTGGATGCGGCAGTCGATGTGGACTTCAGCACGGCGACGATCACCGGTGAAGCCGAAGACGAAAACGGACCGAATTCGGGCAACAGCGGCGGCGATGATTCAACAGTCGTTCCGGCATGGTCTCGTTCAGCGCCAACGGCGGAGTCAACCAAACGCGGACCATCACCATCGAAGTCAACGGCGATTTGACCGGCGAGCCCGACGAAGACTTCAACGTCAATCTGTCGAATATCCAGGCCGACGGCAGGCAGCTTGTCGGTTCCTCCAGCAGCGGGATTACGTTCAGCGATTGGCAGGGCACGGGCACGATCGTCAACGAAGACACCATCACGCTCTTCATCAGCGACGCGGTGCTGCAAGAAGGCGACCTGGGTGTCAGCCCGTTCGAGTTTCAAATCACGTTCGACATTCTCCCCAGCCGCGACTTTACCGTGGAATTCGCCACGGAAGACGTGTCGACGACGTCCGGCACGGATTATGTCCCGTCGTTCGGCACGCTGCAGATCAATGCGGGCGATGCATCGGCCACGCTGATTGTGGACGTCAAGGGCGACCGCGCGGTCGAAGCCACCGAGAGCTTTGTGCTGCGGCTCGGCAATCTCAGCGATCTCGGCGTGATCTTCGCCGGCGGAGGTTCAACGCTGGGCGGCGTGGGAACAATCCTCAACGACGACCTCAATCAGCGACTCGTCACCACCACGACCGGCTCGGTCGGAAGCGGTTCGGGCCAGATCACCATCATGGATCCTGTCACCGGCGACACCACTACGATCACGCCGTTCGTGTCGAATTTTGTGGGCAACGCCAACGTGGCCACCGGCGACTTCAACGGTGACGGCCGAGCGGAAATTATCGCTGCGGCCGGACCGGGCGGCGGACCCCACGTGCAGGTCTTCAACTTCACGGGAGGCTTGCTGCTGGAATTCATGGCCTATGACGTCGGCTTCCGCGGAGGCGTCAATGTCGCCGCGGCCGACTTCAATCGCGATGGCGTAACGGACATCATCACCGGCACTGGCCCCGGCGGCGGCCCCCACGTCAAAGTCTTCGACGGCAGCAACCCGAACAATCTGTTGTTCAACCGCTTCGTCTACACGCCTACGTTCTTGGGCGGCGTACATGTGGCGGCCGGCGACGTGACCGGAGACGGCATCCCGGACATCATCACCACACCGGGTACTGGCGGCGGCCCGAACGTGAAGGTGTTTGACGGCGTGACGGGCGCTGTGGTGCGTGATTTCTTCGCCTTCGATCCGGCGTTCCGAGGCGGAGTGTTGACCAGCGTTGGCGATTTCGACGGCGACCGATTCGCGGACATCGTGACCGGTGCCGGGCCGGGTGGCGGGCCGCATGTCAAAGTGTTTTCGGGCCAAGACAACAGCGTGATCCGCAGCTTCTTTGCGTACGACGTCGCATTCAACGGCGGCGTGGACGTGTCGGCGGCGGACCTCAACGGCGATGGCGTGGACGACGTCATTGTCGGGCCGAGCGATGGCAGCAATCGCGTGGGTCGACAAGTCTTCGACGGCAGTACGGGAGCCGTGATTCAAAGTATCACGCCCTCGGACCTGGGCCGCGGACCGATCACAACCAGTTCGACCGCCACTACGCCGAATCGCAACATTTCGCCGTACGTCATCAACCCGCCGTCGGACGTGTCGTTGTCGGTCGGCAAGTTGCTGAGTTGGACTGTTCCGAGCAACACGTTTTTCGATGCCAACGCGAACGACGTCGTCACGTTGACCGCCTATGTCGGTGATGGAGAATCGCTACCGGCTTGGCTGAACTTTGAATCCGCCGACAACACATTGACCGGCACGCCGACCGCGAGCGACATCGGTTCGCACTTGATTCGACTCGTGGCCCATGACGGCCATCGCGGCACCAGCAGCACCTCGTTCAGTCTCGACGTCAACGCTGCGGCAGCGCCCGCCGTTCCCACCGTCACGACTCCGGCCCGACGCGGCACCGTGGCGGATTTGACGCCGACGTTCTCCTGGACCGACGATCCCAACGCGTCTCAGTTCGACTTGAGCGTCGTGAATCTTGGCACGCGAGTCCAAGTCATTCGCCAAAAGACGCTGACCGTGAATTCGTTTACGCCGACGGTGCCGTTGACCGAAGGCACGTACGACGTTCGCGTGCGAGCCAAGAATGCGAACGGCACCTTCAGTCGCTGGAGCCGGCCCTACAGCATTACGATCGAGATCAACCGACCGGCACGTCCCATTCCGCAGACACCTCGCGGCGCGGTCAACACCGCCACGCCCGAGTTCACTTGGCAGCAAGACGTGAACACGGCTCACGTCGAGATCTCGATTGTCGACGCGAGTACTCGCGTGGAGGTCGCGCGTCAGAGAAACATTCAAGCCACCAGCTTCACCTTCGCGACGTCGCTACCGGCCGGCGGCTATCGTTTCAACATGCAGGCGTGGAATGAATTCGGCGAACGGAGCGGCTGGACGTCCGCAGTGTCGTTTTCGGTCAACCTGCCCGTGCCGACCGAAGCTCCTCGGATCACCGCGCCGGTCTCCGATGTCTTGGACGACGCCACTCCCACAATCGCTTGGCGACGTGTGGCGAATGCGGCGTTGTACAATTTGACCGTGACGGACCTTTCCAGCAGCACCGTCGTGATCAACGAAGTCGGCCTGAACACGACATCGTTCACCCCGACCACGCCGATGGTTGACGGCACGTACGAGATCACGGTGCAGGGCACGAACGCAATCGGCGTCGCCGGGCCAACCTCGCGTCGGTCGATGACCATCGTTCTGAATCGTCCCGAACGTCCCGTGGTCGTGTCTCCGGAAACCAGTACGCCGAATCCGCGAACG
>JAQBZS010000071.1 GCA_027622115.1 Planctomycetota bacterium
TGGAGCATTTTCAACAATTTGCGTCACATCCCGACGTACGCATCTCGTATGTCGAGAAATACCTGCCAGCGTTGGCGTGGTATATGGATCGTGATGACATGATGGTTATGGCCAACATGTTGCGGCATGCCAGCCTGGTTATCACCCCGGGGTCAACCCTCACGCTCGAAGCAGCGATCTTCGATCGCCCCTGCATCGTGCCTGTGTTTCATCCTTACCAACCCGATCGGGCGCGCGAGTTCTATCGCATTAACACGCTTGGCAAACACTTCGCGCGGCTTGTCGAGCAGAATCTGGTGCCGATCCTTCGCGAAGCCGATGAGTACGCACCCGCCATCAACCGTTTTCTTGAAGACCCGTCGTGGTATCACGAATCGCGGCAACAGATTGTCCGCGACTATGTGTATTACACGGACGGTCAATCAACGCGGAGGCTGGCGGAAATGGTTCTCGAAACCGCGCGGTAAGCCTTCGCCACGCGCCGCAAATCAGAAAATATTGCACACAGTGCCCAGAAGAAATACTCGGAGGATTATGGCTACCTGCGCGGGCACGAGCGTTCTTACGCTATTGGGAGTATCGGCATGTGAACTGATGAAGGACTCGTCGATTAACGGCGCGCTCGCAAGGGCGCTGACCGAGTTTAGGACGCGTCGACAACGGTGTTTTTACTGGCTGTGATTTCGCGAACAACCGTGCCGACACCGTTGCAATGGGCTATTGATAACCAAACTCGTTGATGAACGGTCGGAGTCGTGATGCCGTTTGCCGCATCGCGTCTTGGTAACGAAACCAACGACCGGATGCACGTTGATAGAGCGGTTCGGTGACTTGGTGGTAACTGGCGGTCCGCAGCCCGAGGCGTTGTCGAGCATGACGGGCAAACTGCTGAACTGCGTCATTCCAGTCGATACCGAGGAACTCCAACACTCCGCTGATCGTGCGGTCAAAGTCCGCGACCACGTCTTCGTAGCGCACCGTGTGGACCATCGGAGTTAAGCGGCGGATCGATTCCAGCCAGACCGTCATCGTTCGTGCATACGCCGTTGCAGCTTCATCCAGAGAACATAGGTTGGCGGTGACGCGGTTCGGCTGGAATTCCTGCATGAGGCAACTCAAGCATACGTCGCAGGGATGGCGGAGCGCGAACAGAAACTTGGCCCGAGGAAACACCGTCAGGATGGGCCAGACGTTTGCGGTGTTGAACGGGTATTGGTCGATCCAAACCTGTGGTGAATCCGGTTTCGAATGTGGTTTCAAATCCGACTCTGAAATCGCGACGACGGGCTGCATCGAGTCGAGGACGGAAAAGTAAATTCGTTGCAAGTATTCACGGTCGTCGTTATCGATCGCCAACAGGCTCGGCGGATAGCCGTCCGGGAGTTGCCGGAGTTGATTGATGACGGATTCGAAAGCAGGCGTTTCTTCGAACGTCGTGCATTGCGGATGGGCATCAAGAATGTTGCCCAGCAGGGTCGTACCCGATCGCGGAAAGCCGACAAGAAAGATCGGATCCGGTCGTGTTGATGGCCGCTGCTTCGTGACGCGCGCCGGCGATTCGTCTTGATTCACAAGTTCCAGCATCGCCAGCAGTTCGTCAAGTTCTTGGATGTAGGTCGCTCCGTCGATGCCGGCTTCGCGAAACGATGCTGCGGACAAACGATTGGCGGCTTCGAAGCGTTGGAAGGCTTCTGCCGATTGGTCCAGACGGTCGAGAATCCTGGCGTGTTCGAACAGCACGTTGCCGGCGAGTTGGCCATCCAAGTCGGTCGTCGAAACTTGTTGAATCACCTGGCGAGCTTCTTCCAGTTGACCCATCCGGCGCAGGCAGCGAGCCAATATCAAGCGGCAATGACAGTTGTCTGATTCAAGGCTCAATCCCTGGCGAGCGGCCGAACTTGCTGCGTCGATGCGATTCGCTTTTTCGTGGATGGCCGCCAGATTGCCGAACGGCTCGGCGGTTTGCGCGCCAGCGGCGATGATCTCGTGCAACGCCGACTCGGCCCGCACCAGATCGCCTGACGCGATGTGCGTGGAAGCGATGTTGTTGTGGGCGGACGGATGACGAGGATCGATTCGCAGGACGTGTTCGAATTGCAGGATCGCGTCACTAAAACGCCGACAGCGCTTGAAGGCCACGCCCAGCACGTTGCGACCGTCAAGGAAGTCGGGGGCTGCGGCAATCGCGGGCTCGATATGGCAAATGGCCGAAATCGGGTCGCCGGCTTGCAATGCAGCCACGGCCCTCTGATAGCGATCCATCGACTGTTGGTGATGCACGGGATTCCGTTCCGTTTGCTCGTGAGTTCAATTCGCCCACGTTTGGCGTTCTACCGTGTAAGCGTGCCCTACGGACCACCGCCGAATCCGCCAAACCCACCCTGCCCAGCTCCAATTCCGCCGCCACCACCGGTTCCCGGGACTTGACCGCCGGGGAAACCTCCCGCGTTGCCGTTGTTCACCGGGCTGAATTGCACCACTCCGATGATCGATTGAAAACTGGGTGCCATCGAGATCCGGACGTAACGCCGATCCGCCGAAATGACCGCCTGCGCGGTTAATGAGATTCCGTCGTTGAGAATCGTAATGTTGGGACGGTATCCGACATCCGGCCGACCACCACGAGCCGCCCGCTGCCGCGAACGAATAAACTGAGCTGCGGACCGCAATCCTTCACTGGATGGTCGCGTCGCAACTCGCGGACCGCTGCTGCCCGTCATTCGCGTTGATTTTTGGAGTGTAAATGGAGCGAGATCCTTGCGACGGCCTTGTTTCAACGAAACTCGGACGATCGCATCGTCCTTGTCCAATTGCACGCTGTACTTTCGTGTCGTCTCGTGTTCAGTCCCTTGGTAGCGAGTTACCAGCAGTTGAGCCCGCTTACCCACGATGTTGCCCCAAATGTGCCTGATTCGAATGCGGTAGTTACCGGGAACTCCGAACGGACACACATAGTCTTCAAAACAATTCTTTTGGATCGGCCCGGAGCCGTCATGAGTCAGAATCCCGCCACCGCGCGATATCGGGTTTTGGTAAGAACAAATCGTTCCCAGCGGTTCCTCGACCACCAAGTCAACGTCGCCAATTCCCGACCACGTTAATCGCAAGGACAAGTCCCGTTTCTTGCCCTCTTCCAATGCCGTTGCGATCGATTCAGCTTCGACTTTCTTCCCTGCCTCAATCAACTCTCGCTGGGCATCCGTGGCTGTGTCGAGGGCCTCTCGATGTAACCGGCCATGATTGGGGGTCCAGACGTAGGCGAGGATCCCAGGCGCGCACCACTTGATGGCGTCGTAGTCATTCAATTCGCGAGCAAGTCGCAAGCCCAAGACGTAGGGCTCCGGACGCGTTTGGTCGATCTCCGACGCCTGCCGATACATCCGCAATGCTTCGGCTTTAGCGCCAAAACTGGCCAGGTAAGCTGCGGAAAACATCATGCTCTGGACGTCCGTCGCCGAATGATCGACTCGCGAATACAGCACTCGCTTGATCTCGGATTCCGGACGCTTCGCAATCTTCATCGATAATGCGAGCACGTCGTACATCCACGGTTGCGATTGGTCGTGGATCAAGGCCGCTTGAATGACCGCGATGACGATTTCGTGTCGGCGCTGCGCATGTAATCGGGCCACGAGCTGTCTCATCGCCGACTGCTTCAAATGCCGCTCTTCCAAGTACTCAACCCAAGTGGCAAGAGCTACTTCCGGTGCGACGTCCAGCGGCAGATCCTTGAGTTCTTCGAGAGAAGCACCTTTCTCGACGGTGCGCAAGACAGAAGCGGAGGGACTGCCAGCCGACAATCCACTCCGCTTTGACTCGTTTGCGTGGTCTACGTCGTTTGACGGTTCAGCTACGCTTTTTTTTTGAGTGCTTCCACGTCTGAATTCGTCAATCCGCGAGATGTCGGTGGTGCGATCTGGAAATGACCTGCCCCGGCAACGGGATTCGAATTGGGAGCGGGAACGCTAAACATGCCGCCACCGCCCATCATGCCGCCGCCCATTCCACCACCCATTCCACCACCCATTCCACCACCCATTCCACCACCCATGCCTCCACCCATGCCACCGCCCATGCCGCCACCCATGTTCATTCCGCCGCCGCCCATGCCTTGCAGCATCATGGCGTTGGATTGAATCACCAAGTCGCCGACCGGGTAGACTCGCGTGGTCAACTTTTCTTCAGCTTTGGTAATCGTGGTGATCTTCATGACTTCGTCTTCGACGATGTATGTCAAGCCAAGCGGCTCCAACAGAATCTTGAGTGCACTTCGAAGTGTCACTCCAGCCAGTTGCAGATTGAGCGGCTCGTCGGTTCCGATACCATCATCCAGCAGGCCCTGCTTATCCAAGATGATCGGAATCTTGTGGTTGTCAGCCAGGAATTGAACACCGTCACTCAAGGGAGTATCGATGAAGTCGATTTCAGTCGTCTTGCGCAGCTCTTCCTGAATCCGCTGTTCGGCCGGGCTATTGCGATGTAAATCCACCGAAGCCCACTTCTTACGCTTCTCGGTCAACGCACGCCAAACTTCAGCCGGTGGCCAACGAATCGGAGGCTCGTCCGGGAAGGGAACATGCGAGAGTTCCACTTGATAAAGCGTTTCCAGGAATCGATCCGCTCGCAGCGATCGCAAACGGAATGCCTTGTTCAACTGTCCGACAGCTTCCGCACTAAACAAAGCTGCTGAACCGGTTGCGTTACCCGGCCGCAAATCGACAACTCGTCGAGCCACGGATTCCGCTTTTTCGTAGGCGTCATCGCGACCATGGACACCAGCTTGCACCAAGGCCCGAACTTGGTCGATCAGATTCGTGATGTTTTCTTCTTCCTCTTCCAATTTGTCGAGGATTCGACGCTCGGCCAAAGTCTGAGCACGACGTTCGGCTCGTTCAATGAGTTCCAGTTCGCGTTTGTCCTTGAGGTTGTTCATCTCGATGATTTTGTTCTGCAACCGCTTCCGCAAATCTCGTTGCACGGCGGGATCGATATCGTTCGCCGCGTTGACGGTGTCCAACGTCGGTTTCAGTCGTTCAATTGATTCGTCAGGATTGTCTTGGGCAAGTTGAATCGCATCCGCGATCGCACGTTCAACTTCAAGCTGAAGCTGCTGTGCCTTGATCTGCCGAATTTGAAGCAGGTCTGGAATCAAGCCCTGGCGACCCGGTTGTGCGGGCGGCAGACTGTCGTTGGCCGGCGTTCCCGCGCCGGGTGTGTTGGCCGGCGGATTATTCTGTCCGGGCGGAACGACTTGATCGAGCAACGATCCCGGTGCCTGTGCCAACTGGATCGTTCGGCGTCGAGCGGCAGCACCAAGGATCGCTCGGGCATCCGCATTTTGTGGAGCCAGTTCTTGGATTGCGATCGCAATGCGCTCGGCCTGATCGTTGTTGTTTGAAGCGAGAGCTTGTTCGCCGAATGAAACCATTCGATTCAATTCTTCATCGAAATGCGTTCGAACAGCGTTGAGCAGGTTACGCCCGGCGAGTGGAACGATCAGTCCGTTGTCCTTGTCGGCGACGCGATATAAAGCGCCCAAGAACGAGTTGGCTGAATTGGAATCGTTTGCCGACACGATCCATTCGAGAGTGACGGCCTGTCCGTTGAATTGACCTTTCGCAGTAATCGTTGCGTCTTCCGGCAACTTGCCGAGACCCAAGAACATCGTTTCGCGGTCGGTTCGAAGCGGCAACGTTGATCCCGGCAGCAGTTTTTGCGGCTGCGGATTGATGGTGACCGATTCCGGATAGAAGACGGGTCGTTCAACAGCGCGAGCCAATTGAGCACCCGCTGCGTCCGCTGTCAGGGCCTGCCCACCGTCGATCGTGACGAAGCCACCGGTTTGAAGGCCCAGCATGCCGAGCAATTGAATGTCGGTCTGCGGGCCAACCGCGAAACTGTGCAGCGGTATTTGACGTGCAACGAGCTTCTGAAGACGCGGTCGGATTTCCTCCGACTTCACCAAATCCGCAGTGCTCATTCCATCGCCGATATAAAGGATCGATCCATGAGCATTTGGCGGCAGCAGCGACAAAGCCGAGTCAATTCCCTTGCTGAGGTCCGTGGCACCGAGTGGGACTCGAACTTGTAGACGAGCCAACGCACCCTTCAGTGCAGTGCTCTGCAAGGCAACCGGCTGTTGATTGAAAGCTTTGGCTTCGATGTCGAGCGCCACCAATGCAACCGAATCACCCTCGGGCAAGAATTGCAGGAATGACTTCAACACAGCCAAACCGCGTTTCCGATACTGTCCGACCTGCGTGGCCGATGTGTCGAACAACACAACGTGCTGCGTTCCGACAGTTGGGCGAACCTGCAACTGATCGGCTCGGATGCCCACGGCAAAATACGACTCACCCGCCGGTGCGGAATAGGCATCGACACGAGCCGCTCGCTGGTTGGCCGCAGACGCGGTTGAACCGAAAAGCACGGTTGTGACGCCTGCCAAGCACAGTGTGCGACAGATTGAAGTCACCTTCATGATCTAACTCCCGATCACATATAGACTTGGGAAGTTTCTGGTCGTTGCGGCGGTAAGCGCACGACTTGCATCCTACTCTAAACACGCAACGAAGAGCATTCTATAAACAGGCTCGGACTCATTTGAAGCAAATTCCAACGAAATTGCCGTGTTTGACGGGCGTCGCGTATTGTGGCCCCACCAAGAGTTGGAGAACGCATCACACGCGCGATATTCCGAATCGCCCGATTGTGCGACCGCCGATCTTCAAAGCCGCATCGAATTCAGGATCCCAAAGGAGCTTCACATGGCTGACAACGACTCCGCGAGTCCGACGTCACAATCGCGATATCAATTGGACCGTCGCGAGTTATTGGCGTATTCCGCTGCGTTCGGTTCGTCGTTCTTGGCCGCCCAGGGGGCAATGGCGGGGCAAGAGTCCGATGCCGCATCGACCTCGAAGAAGCCGAAAGCATCCGTCACCCCGTCGAAGCGGTACGCGATGAAGAAGTCCATCAACATGTGGGCGTTTCCCTACCCAAATCGCATGTCGTTGAAGGAATGTTTCGAGTTGGCGGCGGATGCCGGATTCGACGGCATCGAGGTCAACTACAACTTGGAGGACGACATTTCGCCGAATCAGAGTGAAGCGGACCTGCAGCGCATCGGACAAATGGCTCGGAAAGCCGGCATCGAAATCAGCGGGCTGTGTTCGTTCTTGTTTTGGCCGTATTCCTTGACGAGCAACGATCCCGAGCGTCGGAAGAAGGGTGGCGAATTGGCCAGAAAGATGATCTACGCGGCCAAAGCACTCGGCACGGACAACCTGCTGGTGGTGCCCGGTGCCGTCTACATCCCCTGGAAGCCGGAAGACGAACCCGTTCCGAACGATGTCTGCCACCAACGAGCGACCGCCGCGATCAAGGCTGTCCTGCCGGATGCCCACAAGACCGGTGTGTCGCTGAATATCGAGAACATTTTCGCGAACGCCTTCTTGATGACTCCGAGCGAAGTGAATGCGTTTGTCGACAGCTTTCAGGACCCGCTGGTCAACGTACATTTCGACACGGGCAACATCATGCAATTCCAATTCCCGGAGCACTGGGTCAAACAGCTCGGCAAACGGATCAAGAACACGCATCTCAAGGAATACAGCAAACGAGCCGGCACGGAGTTTCACTTGGAATCATTTCGTCCGTTGCTGGACGGCACGACCAACTGGCCGGCAGTGCTCGAAGCGCTCGACAAGGTGGGATACCGCGGGTATCTCACATTCGAGTACTTCCATCCGTTTGACCATTGGCCCGAAGCCTTCATTTATCAAACTTCGGACGCCTTGGATTGGATGCTGGGTCGGCGATGAAGAAACCCGCGCCACTCGCGGCCCGTGTGACCTCGCGGCCCGTGCGTGATCAAGGCCAAAGAAAGAACGTACCCAGTCGACGAGCTTGGCTTCCTGCCAGTTGGCCGTCCGTGGGATGAGCAAAGCTGCGCGGGAGTGAGTGAGCCGGCAACAGAGTCATGTCCTCAATCGAACTGGGTACGTTCGGAGCGGGGTTCCTTTGGTTTCGGTCGATGAGCCAGCGGCAATCAGCCGGTCAGTTGTTGCACCAATGGGTCAAACTCGGGCATGTCGGCTCGAAGAATCTCCAGCCATGCGGCTGGATTCCAGATTTCGACGCACACGGCCGCTCCCACGACCACAACCTCGTGATTCGCTTCCACATCCAGAAAGTCCCGAAATCCAGGCGGCACGAGCAATCTGGATCGATTCGCCAACTTGACGGTCTGGTCACGCGTGGAAAGTAGTCGTCCGAGTCGCTGGAGATCACCGAGACGGTGGTTCATGCGGTTGGCGAGCATCTTCTGACGAATCACCGCCAGATCCGCATCCATGCGCTGCCGCCAAGCCGAGGCATTCCACAGGCTCAAGCATCCGTAGCGTTCCTTCGCGACCACGGTTTCTCCGCTTTCATCGGTGATCGATTCGACGATTTCAGGTGGCAGCGTGATTCGAAACCGGTCGTCGATCGTGCGACGGAACTCCCCGGTAATGAATGATTCGTCTGCCATGTCGATCCGCAACGATGATGGAAGCCGGGTCGAAAACTCAAGCATCACTGTATTGGGCAGAAACCCCACAAACAAGTTTGTTAAAGAGCAAAAATGGGCGTGAATCCCACGCCGGGGAATGTAGCGATCGCAAGAATGACAAGCAAACGAATTGGCAGGGTTCTCGCGAAGAAAAGCTGTATGCGGGTTCTGCGCAATTCGCATCCACACAACATGCTGGGGTCGCTGAACCAAAGGGCCACATTCTCTTGTGGAGCAGACACTCAATCTGTTTTTTGGGAATCCGTCGATTTGTCACTACAATCCGCAAAACCGACGTGATCCAGATAATCTGCAAATACCTCAAAATTCCCACAATACCCATATTCACAATCTTCCCTACCACCGCTACAATCGGCACAACCGGAACAACCGGACCACGAGAAGCCTCGTGATTGACGTTTTGTGCCTTTCAAGTCGGGAGATTGAGATGAGAACACTGCAAGCGTTGTGGACGGATGAATCTGGTTCAGTGCTTTCCGCAGAAGCCGTCGCTTTGGCGACCATCGCGGTGTTGGGAGCGACCATTGGCATGACCACGGCCGTCAATGCCGTGGACGAGGAGTGGGCGGACTTCGCTCGCATGATGCGGAGCCTTGACCAGTCGTTTTCCTTTAGTGGGCTGAGTTGTACGAACGCTCAATTCGCGGGGTCGGCCTTTACCGACAATGTGAGCGCCGACGTTGCCGGCGTCACGACCACGGAAACGGAACAGATCAACGAGTTGATGAACGACACCGACCAGTCCGTGAAAACTCAGGCTAAGCCGGAAGCCAAAAGTCAATCGACGATTCAAAACGAGCAATGCCCGACACCCGCCGCCTTCGTGCCGAACGCCACGACTTCCAGTTCGCGACCGATGTATTACACGTTGCAGCCGATGTCGGGAGTGACGGCAAAGGCGTGTAATTAAGGACCGAGCGAGCCCGGACCAAGTAGTTGGGAACTGGGCCCAACTCCGGCTACTGATCCGTCCGATCCAACTGATCGGTCTGATTTCCGGACGGTTTTGCGCAGGATTTCACAAGGGGTTCGTCATGTATCCAACAAGAACATTCGTGCGGACGACTCGACAGTTTGGATTGTTAACCGGCGTGCTGCTGTTGGTCCCCTTAGCCGCAGCCATCGCGGATCATGATCGCTTCCGAGTCACGGGAATGCCGGCGCGCGTCGACACGCGGTTGTCGCCCGAGTTGAACGTGTTGCTGTCCGTGGGTGGCAGATTGATTGGTCGGATGGACGACGGCTCCGCGATGATCGACCGTCCGGAAGGGGCTCCGCGGGTGCAGGACACGATCACGACGGTCTCTGCGGGCGCGTTCGATATCGCAGGTGCTGCGGCAAACAGTCGCTCTCTCACCACGCGGATCTCGATGCAACTGGCACCGGCGACGACAATCCCGGACGAGGCCTTCCACGAACTCTTGGTGACTTACGAGAATGGGAAACGTCCGACGGATGCAGCACTGGCGCAATCCGGCTTTCGGCTGGTGAGCGATTATCCGATTGGCGAATTCCTGCTGGTTGAACCAATCGAGGGCCTGGAAGACAAGCAAGTCAGATCGCTGGCGGCTCTCGGCAACATTTCGGCGATGTCGCTGAATTACGAACAGACGCTGAATTTGCCTGCCAACCCACCGCCACTTCGCGAAGCCATCCGCTCGTTCGCGTCGGCCAACGCGACTCGAATTCCGAATGATCCGCGACTCTCGGAAATGTGGGGGATGCGTAACGTCAACGCCGCTCAAGCGTGGGCTCGCACGGTGGGCGAGGACGTGATTGTCGGCGTCATTGATACGGGAGTGAATTACCGCCACGAAGATTTGCGAGACAACATGTGGCGCAATCCGCGTGAAGTTCTCAACAATCGCGACGACGACGGCAACGGCATCGTGGACGACATTCACGGAGCGGCGTTCTTCAACAACCGCAATCGTTCCGGCGACCCGATGGACCAGCAAGGTCACGGCACGCACTGCGCGGGCACGATTGGCGCGGTGGGAAACAACGGTGTGGGAGTCGTGGGCGTTAATTGGAAAGTCAAGATCATGGCCTTGCGGTTCTTGGGCCGAGACGGCGGCGGCAGCACGTTCGACGCCATTCGCTGCATCGACTACGCCGTCGGTAAAGGCGTCAAAATCTTGAGCAACAGTTGGGGCGGCGGCGGTAGCACTCCGCAACTGCAACAGGCGATCCAACGCGCCGAACGCGCGGGTGTCCTGTTCGTGGCGGCCGCCGGAAACGACACCCAAAATATCGACACCAACGGCTCATTCCCCGCCGGTTATTCCAACCCCAATATCCTGTCGATTGCTGCGATCGCGGAAGACAACTCGTTGGCTCGATTCAGCAATTATGGACGGTCGAATGTCGACATGGCCGCTCCCGGTGTCAACATCCTGAGCACCGGTTTTCCGAGTCCGACCTATCGATTACTGTCGGGCACTTCGATGGCCACGCCACACGTCGCGGGCGCGGCCGCGTTGATCTGGAATCGAGTCTCGGGCGGCAATCGAGCGCTCACCGTCAAACGATTGCTGATGCAAAACGCCCGGCGCGAACGTTCGTTGCTGGGCAAATGCGTGACCGAAGCCACGCTGGACCTGTCATTCGTCGGTACGTCGGATTCCGGCCAACCGCCATCCGGAGGCGGTCCGCAACCGGTGCCGAATCCGAATCCGGGGCAACGCCCGCCGACCGTCACTCAAAACGGCATCGCCCAGACCACCTTCACGACGGCCACGCGAATCAGCGTCGGCAGCGACATTCTGGCGGCGAAACTCACGCTGAAATGCGAATCGTGGGTTGCGGTGAAGGCCTCGGCGAGCGCCGCCGCCACGACTCAACCCACGACGCTGGCGACTGGATTTTCGACGGCCAGCCTCAATAACGGCAAGCTGATTCCGCAATCCATGCGACTCGTCAGCGTTGATCGTGGCGAAGACTATTCGCCGTTTGGTTCGCAGGTGATGCTGCGATTACCCGCGGGCGATCACACGATTCACTGGACGTTCAATACCACCGGGCAATCGCGATCACTCAACTTTCGCGGCGGAGCCCTGTTGCTGGCGATGGCGCAGCCGGTCAAGACTGCCAACTCTTCAGACGGCACTGGTGGCAATTCGACCCCGCCCAACAACTCCAGCGAGATCTCGAAATTCGTAGCCAGCATCTTTCAGCGAGACACGATTCGAGACGGCAACACGGCGAAATCCGCCAAGGCGCTGTTGTCGATCTTCGAGCACATGGCGGAAGTGAACCCGTCAACCACCACTATGCAGGCAGTCGTGATCGACATGCAAAAACACATGTCTGCCTTCGTGGACAATGTCGAGTCGTTCGATGCACAAACGCCCTGGGCCGAGGCGCTCGCCGAATTGGAACGACTGATCTTGAGCGACGTCGGCACGGACGTCGGCAAATTCAAGCAACTCATCAACTCGGATGTGGTCCCGGTACTACGTGGGATTCTGCGATAGTCCAGATTGCTGCCAAATCTCGTCTTCGCAATTCGCAAGAGACTAAAAAAGCGCCCAATGGTCCCAGAGTTGTGAGCCGTGACGCGTGAGCGGCCGGGCACCGCGCTAGCCTGGCCCCCACGTGGGTGCCTGTCCCGCTTTTCAGATTGCTTCTATGAAAGAGAGCGATCCAGTTGTCGGACTGCTTCCGCAAGATCCAGAGCTGTGACCGACGATTTTACGGACTCCAGTAATTCCACGACTGCATTGCTGATGGGTAGTGGAATTTTTGTGTTCGGCAGTTCTGGAAGAATCTCGGCAACAATGCGGCTCATGAGTTCTTTCAAGCCGATCCGCTCGGTGGACGACACGAAAATACAATCCGGCGGTAGTTCGTTGGCCCGCGATTTCAGCAAGTCGCACTTGTGCGCAACCACCAATCGCTTCTCGAAGCTGTCAATCAGTTGCCGCTCTTCTTCGGCGATCGGCTGGCTGACATCCAGCAGAATCAGGCGGCAATCGGCTCGTTGCAATTCTTGCCGCGCGTATCCCACGCCGATGGATTCCACTTCATCGGACGAGTCGCGCAAGCCCGCCGTGTCGATCAATTGCACGGGCCAGCCCGCGAACGCAGTCTCGGCGGTCACCAAGTCGCGGGTTGTCCCCGGGACTGGGGAAACGATCGCTCGGGAGTATCCAACCAACGCATTGATCAGGCTCGATTTGCCGACGTTCGGAAGACCGGCCAAGACAATCTTCCACGGTTCCGTCAAGTGGCGGGCAAAAGCGGACCATGCCAGCAACTCGTCGAGTTGGTCCAAGACGGTCCTATTTGCCGTGATTGCGGGGACTTCGGCGTCGCCGGCAAGCTCCGCGATCTGTTGTCGCAGCAATGTCAGGCAGTCCCTGAGGATGCCGTTTCGCTGTGCAAGCAAGTGGTCCGCCGTCTTGACCGTCAACGCGCGAGAAAGTGCCGCATCCAATTCCGTATCGAGCCAACCGAGTTGCTCGCGCTGTGCATCCTGCCACGAGATCACACGGCATCCCGTCGATGCCAAATCCTCCATGATGCGGCCCACCGCGTGCTCGCCGCCGTGGCAATGGATTTCCGTGACTGATTCAGAGACTCGGCAGACAACAACATCCTCGCGGGCCTCGGTGCCCCAATGTCCGAAGATGATGCGCTGAACCGGTTGTTCGGCGAGTTGCTTGCCATTGGCCGCGACAAACCGACCAGTCGAGTCCACGATGGAGGCATCGTCGTGAATCACGAGACTCGCCACAGCTCCACGCCCGCGCGGTGTGAGGCGTGCGACGGACGGTCGATTTGAAGTCTCGAATTCAGAAGTAGTCATTCGATTTGCCATCGTGCTGCTGAACCAAACACAGCTCAAGATCCGTTCCGGCAAGTATTGCCGTCAATTGCCGGAACTGCGCGGACGGCTTGTGGCAGAGGCAAATAATCGAGTCTGGCCGCATTAGTTGCATGCGAAACATTTGGAGTATTCCGCACACGATGGACACGTTACCGCTTTGTGCTTTTCCAGCGACGAGCGGATCGTCTCAGGAAGCCAAGATCGAAGCGTCGTTGTCGCGGACTTTCATCAAGAGCCGGAGTTATTGCAACTTTTGAAAACGCGCAAACTGTCCCTCACACTTAGACTCTTCCGTCGTAACTTCTCAC